>BGZN01000092.1 GCA_003864455.1 Candidatus Termititenax aidoneus
TTCATTGAATTTTTCCATCAAGATAGACTGTTCTTGCTCGGTCAAAGCGGTGGCTAACGGCGGAAGAAGCTATACGGGCTGCAAAAAGTAGCAGTAATTACGTTAATGTCAATGCTTTAAACAGGGATAACACTAATGTGCTAAACCAGCAGGGTGGTCGCATAGGCACAGGCCAAGGGAGCTGGAAAAATAAAGGAAACACCATAGAAGATACTGTAAATGCTCGTTTGGATTCTATAGCAGCAGCGTATATGCCAGCAAATATGAGTCCAGATGATCCTGAATATGCGGTTCTTTTCGCAGAAATTAGAGGCTATATAACAGCAAATACGACTGTTGGTGTTACGGGATACGGTCATGGTAATAGCAAAGTTAACAATTTTGTAGCTGGCCAGCAAAATGATAACCGTCTAGGCGTAACGTGGGAAGTAAGTGATGCGATGGAAGCTGATGCCGGCGCTGATGGCGTCCTGCAAGGGGAAAAAGGAGTAAGAACAAGCTACTCATATTCAGATACACGGGAAGAAACTGTAGTTAGTAATATCTATACCGGCAAAATGGATGTCGGCGGTCAAGAAGTCGATGTTTCCTTTGATTCAGAAAGCGGCAAACTGAGCATTAATGGTCAGGAATTAACCCAAAACGAGAATGGTTCTTATTCTTATGACAGCGGCGATGGCGAGGGTGCGTTCAATATTACAATGGATGGCAATGGAAAATTGAGCGGCAACAGGATAACCGCTTCTTCCATTAGGATGAACGCTGAGATCGACATCATCAACGAGGGTATAGAATCAGACAACGCTGCTGCAAGGGAAGCGGCTATAGCCGCCATAGCCGAAAAGACCGGCGTCGAGATAGCTCCGGGCGCGTCTGCTGAAGAGATACAAGAAGCTATAAAGGTGGCAAATGGAACGATAGCTGACAATAATGCTAAAACCCTGGCCAGTTTAAAGGAGCAAGGCATCGAGTTTCCTGAGGGCACGACCCCGACCCAACAAGACATTGATAACGCTGTTAAGGCGGCGAACGAGGAGATAGCCAACAGTAACGCGGGGAAGCAGGCTGTGGCTGATGAAAAATACAAACAAGATATGGAACAATACGAGTTAGATTTGGCCAAATACACCGCTGATTTAGCCGACTACGAGAAAAAATTAGCCGCGCCGACGCTTCTCGGCGACAGCGGTATGACTATGCAGGTAAACAACGGCCAAATACAGATATTGAAAGATGGCAAAGTGATCATGACCAGCGCTCCTGAAGATGCCAATAGGATACGGGATGCCTGGGCAAAGGGCGAGCAGATCGACGCGGCTTTGTCTGACGTGAAAGACGGCAAAGTGGTTCAGACAGCCAGATCCGAGCGGGCAATCTCTATCGGCGCGAACGGCTCTGGTGAAGACGGCAAAAGCCGCGCGGTTACGCTGTCCAGTGTTAAGACCGACAAGTCAAACGATGACGAGGGCTCTAAACGCTTTGACAACGACTTGGATACCGCCGATCTTATTATAAAAGCACTGGCAGACCTGGCTAAAAATATTTTGGAGCAGGCAAATTACCAATCCCAAATGGATAAATTATCCGGCGGCGCGCATGTCGGCAATCTGCTGGCCGCGCTTGATCCGCGCGACGCCAGAGAAGTGATGTCCGTCCTGACCGACGCTTATGCCGGAGAAAGCGGGCGGCGGCTTCAAAACGACGCTGAGATGATGCAGTCTTTTCAGAGTCTGCTCGGTGAACAAGACAAGCCCGGCACTGTGTTGGCCCGGGTCAGCAACGCCGTTCAACTGCATAAGATCAATAAGGAAATAGCGGAATTAAAGACGGAACTGGCCAATAGCACAGAAGCCGCTGCCTTTCTGGACAATCCATTTATAGATGAACGCGCCAAAGACGCTGTCGCTTATATGATGGCGCATGGCCAGGAGAAAGAGGCGCTGAAAATCATACAGGACACCAATGCGCGCATACGGGAAATATATGAAGGCGTGGCCAAGGAAGCCGGCATAGAAGGCGGAGCTGCTGTCCTGGCGCAGGCCGTCAAAGATATTTACACTGCGTCAATCGATGAAAAAGGTAATGTTACAGTTACCTTCAAACAGGCGCTCACAGAGGCGTTAGAAAAAGGCGGCCTACCCGGTGTTTCTGTGGATGCCAAACTTGTGGAAAAAACAGAAAAAATCTTAAAAACTGTGGAATTTTCTGACGAAGGCGGCGGCGCGCCTAAATTTAAGATCGGCATTAAAAGCGATGCCTTTCAAAAAGCTTATGCCGGCATTCATACTTTAAATTGGCATTTGCAAAACGGCGGCAAGGCGGCTCAAGGTCTGACCTCCGGTTCTCTAAAAATCGGCGGACAGACCATAGAGTTTGCCGTGGACAAGAAAAATAAAAATATTCTGCTGCCGGTCGGCAAATATTCTTTAAGCGAATTGAACGGCAAAAGTTTAAGCGGACTTGGTTTGACCATAGGTGAGAATGAAGAACTGCCGGACGGAGAATACACTATTACCTATCAAGAGCCCGGCGCCGCAAAAGGCGATTTGGTCATTACGAATATCTACATTGTCGGCGGCGTGATAAGGGTGGACGATTCACAGACCGGCGCTCAACCGCTGGAAAACGAAGCAATTCAATCAGACAACTATCAGACCAGGATTAGCAGCTACGAAGCTTTCAGCGGTTTGTATGAAGCCTATTGTGAAATAAAAACCACAAATGCGGCAGATACAGCCCGCGCGTTCACAGAGGCTGACGCGCTGGAGAGCTTTTTAGGCGATTCCAGCGGCATCACTATGTCTCCGAAACAGGGCGGTCTGGGCGCGACGGTTATTCATGTAGATATGAACAGTTTCAAAGCATCTGAAAGGCACAAATTGCAGGCCTTGCTGGAAAGCGGCGGCAATTTTGAAATACAGCTTGATTACAGCAAATGCGCCGACAAACCGGACCCGCCTATAGTTATATATGACACTACCCGTCAGCAGGTTCGCCAGCCAAACCCTGCCGTAATTTGGTCTCAAATCCAAAATCAAATCAAGGAAAACGCTGAAAATCTTCCGGCACAAATCCAAACGCGGGTTGCCGCAATAGACAGCCAAAAAGCCGAATTAGGCCTAAAAGGAGACCTTGGTAAATTTAATTTTACCGCGGAGATTGAGAAAGCCAGAACAGCAAAGCCGCCGGATGAAGCAAGGGCTAAAAAACTGGAAGATTTGCGCGGCGAGCTGGCCAATCTGACAGTCGAATATTATCAAACCGCCAAGGATGCGGTTATGGCTGCCGGCCGCAATTTTACCGAAACTCAAAATGCTGTAAATGGCGGAACTAAAACAGCGCCCGATTTAATATCCGCTCAAGAAGGGCTTTTCGCCGCAACGGAAAAATTGAAATCTTTAGAAGAAGTCGACAGGCAGCTTGTGGATCACAACAATCACGGCTGGATACTGGCCTGGGCTGATCCAAATAACGATCATGACGCCGCTGCGCTTGTTTTAAAAGCGTTAGACGCCAGTCTTAAAGCCAATCCATCACGCTGCGATGCCGGCGGGATCTTGACGAAAGGCGCTGTCGCCAAAGAAAGGCTGGCCGCGCTGGAGCTGACCCGCAACGCTGTTTTGACTCAGCAGGCCAACGCGTATTATGAAACTCTGGAAGGCGTAAGTTATCGGCAGAGTGTCCTGAACGAAACCGCGGAAAATATCACCGGTTTAAAGATCGCAATTTCACCCGGTATGAAATTTGCTGATATTTGGCAGGAGTTTGGTCCGAAAAAAGCAGCAAAACCAGCAAAAGACGCTGACGCCAGCACGCCCGTACAATACAAAGACTTTGACCAAGCCGCCAAAAAAATCGGCAAGGCTTTGAACAGTCAAATACAGATGCTGACTTATCAAAAAGCCAATGGCGGTTTGACCAAACAGCAAGAGGCTCTTTTGGATACCTTGATCGAAATGCGTCTGGAATTATGCCAAAAAGAGCTTGAGCATCACACGGACGCTGCCGGCAGGACGGCTGTCCTGGCTGAAATGGAAACTTCTTTCGGCCAGTATTTATGGGCGGCCGGCACAGGCACAGACCTAAACGCCGCGCTCGATAAAGCGGGACAGTGGATTGGCTTATTGCCATTATCAGAAAATGAAAAAGATACTATGCTCAGCAACTTAAATATAGCAGCCCAACCAATAGACGGCAGTATACGCAATGCAGACAGCGCAGAAAGTTCGGCACAAACTAACCCTTTTGAAATTTCTGAAAAAAACAAACCGTCCAAAATTGAAGCTTATTTGAAAATGTGTTCAGAAGCTGAATCGCTCAATCGGATCGGTACAACCAGCGCTTTAAACAACGCGGAGCTTTTGGAGCAGCATCCGCGCCTATTCAC
>BGZN01000093.1 GCA_003864455.1 Candidatus Termititenax aidoneus
CGCTAGCGTTATGCATCAAGGCCAAGCTGGAAGCGGTCGAGTCCGGCATCAGCCATTTTGAGGACGAATTTTTAGCCAATTTTGTAATGCCGAACGGCCAAACTTTTGGCGAGTGCGTCGTGCCGCAGATCGACCGTATATACAAAAATGGCTCCGTGCCGAACCAGTTGTTAATCGGCGCGCCGGCGGAAATCAACACGATTGAGGTAAAGGAGTAAATCATGAAAAAGAATAAAACAGGAGAAGCGGAGCGGAAACGGGTAGCGGAGCTCTGTTTTGACGGGGTGAAGGGGCGGGTCTGTAAACTCCGGGGCATTAAGGCTGCTGCATTGTGGGAGAAACAACAGTCAACCGTAAAAGATGAATGGCTGGTATTCGCCGACTGGCATATCGCCAAACTGAAAAAGGCACAGGTGAAAACAGCGAAAAGAATTATGTTTGCCAATAGCAACGGCAAGCGTTTGGTTATCTGCGATCTGCACGGCTGCCCGTCTAGAACTTGTAACAAATCTAATTGCTGCAACAATTTCGTTGCCGAAGCCAAAAAAATCATAAAGGAGAATAAATCATGACCGATTACTTTTTTATTGTAGGGGAAATGTGGGAAGAAGTGGCGGGGCAATCGCGCCGCGTGCTGGCCTATGTATTTTTTTATCCGCTTGCCCTGCCCCTGCTAGCGGTTGTTTTCTTGCTGCATCTTATCTTTTGGCCTGTGCATTGGCTGGACAAAAAATTAGATTTTAGAAAGGAGAATAAATCATGACACAAAGAACTTTTAAAATGGACAATGAGCAGGACGTAAAGGATTTGTTTGATATTTTGCCGGACAGTGCCGCGAGGATAGCGACAGGCGTTGAGGATAATATCGAAGTATTTGGAGAAGGCATTTTTTTGCTTTCTGTCTTTAAGGATTTCCCAAGAGTTGATATGTGCGGCCTGAGGGAAGTAAGGCGGCCGGTGAGCGAGAGCCAATATATCGGAAAATACGGGTTGTTTTGGGACGATGATGAAAGTGGATATGCGCCCAATTTTGGTAAGTTGCTTTACATAACCAAAGACAAAAATTATCCATATCAAAGCGAAGATACTGGTAATTACCAAAGCTTTCGCACCTTGACCAACGAAGAAAAAGCAAATTTAGCGTGAGGAGCAAACATGACATACCAAGCGGATTTTGAACGTATAAAAAAATGCATACGGCAGATAATCAATGAGCCATCTCCGAACGGAGAGCTCAGTGTTGATTATGTGCTTGCCTGCTTTGTAGAGAGGGAATACATGGAAGGCTATAAGCGGGGCAGACAAGATGCGCTAAATAAATGCAGAAGGTGTGAATATCCAGGCATAGAGTGCGTAGATTGTTATAGGGCGGACACGAGCAATGCTTAAATTTAAGCTGATTAAAAAACCATACGGGAAAAAGCCGAGGCTCATAGTATTCGATGCGAACGACAATGAATTAGATAGTGAGTTCGGCGAGCTGCACAAATGCTCCACGGGAGAAATTATTTTTTGGGGCAATGGCTGTAATTTAGATGCCGCCGAGTTGCGGCAAATTTCAGAAAAATTAGATGAATTGAATAGGAGCAACAAAAAATGAAACACAAAGAAACCATCGAAAAAGACCTGACCAAAATACTGCATCGCTGGATAAACGGCTATGTTTTCGTCCCCTTTCGGGGAAAAGAGTTCATAAATTCGGACAGGATCAAACAGCAAGGGCTTGTTGTTTTCGTCCCCTTTCGGGGAAAAGAGTTCATAAATAGGGATACAAATGTTAAAAACACAAACTTTGTTTTCGTCCCCTTTCGGGGAAAAGAGTTCATAAATTACCACCGGAAAAAATAGGAGCATACGGAGTTTTCGTCCCCTTTCGGGGAAAAGAGTTCATAAATGCATGGAGAAAAAAATATGAGCGCTCTAAGTTTTCGTCCCCTTTCGGGGAAAAGAGTTCATAAATACCAATTTTTACTAAAAACACTACTTATAGCGTGGTCAATAAAATCAAAACAACTATAAAATAAAAAATTTTGTATGTCAAACATTTTATATGCTTAACTTATGTCAAAGAGCCTTGAGAAAACTCAACGCTATATAATAACATATATGTGATTGCTGAAACTACCAAAAAGTTATTTGTTCCGCAATTGGTTGCGCCGGTTCTTGCTTGTATTTTGAGTTTTGATACCCGGGTTTGCCAATATATACTATTTGCTCCCATTGTTGTTCGGTTAAAGTCAGCATTTGTATATCGCCACTTGCCGGCGCGATTGCTTTGATGTTGTTGATGAACTGTTCGGCGCGTTCAGCATTGTAATAGCTGCGCGAATACATAGACCGCTGCACCATAGAATATCCTTGCTTGAGCAGGCAGCGGCGAAAATGATAGGCCTGACGACGGTCTTTTTTGCTGGCGGTAGGCAGATCAAAACAAACTAAAAACCAACCCATAAATTATCTTTTTGCCAAACATTGTTCGGCAATGTTCGGCAGGTTTATTTGGCTGCAATCTAGATATTCAAAAGCTCTGGCAATGTCCATAACATACACATCCACAAAATCAAGCAGTTTATAACTTAATCCTCGAGCAGGCAGCCGGTAATTCTGCAAACATTCGGACAGATACTTGCTCCAAGCGCGCAGATCATGTCCAATATAATCAAGCCGATTTGCCTGGCTAAATTTGTATAAATACAGGTCAATGAAGGCCCGGAAAGGCTCCAATAAATCATAAATTAATGGTCTGCTGCCCGGTTTGGACTTGTGTTGTATGCCTAGCTCTGGCAGAAGACCGTGTATTAACACTGCCCGATGAATAAGTGAAGAAATTACTGCATAGCCGTAATTCAAAGCTATATTTTCAAAAGATTTGGCGTGCCGATGTTCTCTTTGTAAAGGCCGCCGCAAGACCTGAAAGTAGGATTTCCAGTATTTTTTAGCCACCTGACTTTCGTAAACGCATTGTTTTTGGTATAGCGCTGTTATAGCTGAGCAGTCTGCGCCAAATTGTTTTAGAGCGCCAAGTTGATTCTGAATTTTGCATTTCAATAGCTTTTGCCATAGGTCTTGTTCAAAATCTATGTAGCGGGTTATTTGTTGAAAAAAAGCTTTAGTATGCACAACTCTGTCTAATCCGGCGCTCCAGCCGACAGGCTGATAGCTGTCATTGCAATGCAAAATAATGCAATTATTTTCTAATAAGCGGGCTAGGCAGGTGTTGCTAAAAGTTACCTGGTAGGTGGCGATAATCAAGGCGCGTAAATCGGCCAGAGGCAGTTTCTTATCCTGTCCGTCGCTGTAGCGGCAAAACAAAAATCCTTGAGCGCAGGACAACGCCGCGCCGGGGGTTTGCAGATGTAAAACATGATGGCTCATATTAAGATATCGTAAGTAAAAATTGTTTCTTGCAGGATTTTTTTACTATTAGTTAGTCTAATGTGCTATAATAACTAAAACTATATTTGGTTTTTTCATCAGGAGATCGATGGTCAATAATCTACTTAACGAAGTTGCTTGCGCTGGTTTACTGCACGATATTGGCAAATTAATTCAACGCGCAGATGGTTTTACAAAAAATCACAGCGCCAAGGGCGTGGAGTATCTAAATCAATTTCTGGATAGAAAAAAATTCACCGCTGCTGTTATCAATTCTGAAACTGTAATGCAATGCGTGAAATATCATCATGCGAAATATTTGTCCAGCGCACAGTTGCCCGCGGATAATTGCGCCTATATCGTGTACGAAGCGGATAATATTGCTTCTGGCATGGACAGACGTCTGGAGGATTTAGACCAAGAAATTGCGGATAATCAGGCCAGGGATTTTAGCTGTTTTGACAAAAACCTTTGTTTGCATTCGGTATTCAATAAATTGCGCGGCGCTCAAACGGATTATCGCTTCCCTCTGAACAATTTGCGTGAAGACAGAGAAGCGCGTCCTTTTGATGAGGCGGCCGGGACGGGGCAGGCAACGCGCTGGGATTATAAAAAGCTCAAAGCCACTCTTGATGAGCATTTGCCGAATATCACCGCGCCTAATTCTCTGCTGGAATTGCTGGAAGCGGTTGCGTCTTTTGTGCCGTCTTCGACCAACACCAAAGAAGTGCCGGACATCTCGCTTTTTGATCACAGTAAAATGACTGCCGCGATAGCTTGCTGTATGTACAGCTATTTCGCGGAAAACAACATCACTGATTTCAAAGAAAGCTGTTTTAACCAAGCGACTATAGATGAAAACCGTAAACAAAATTATTTTCTGCTTTGTTCTTTTGATTTATCCGGCATACAGGAGTTCATTTATACTATCGCTTCAGACAATGCTCTCAAAT
>BGZN01000094.1 GCA_003864455.1 Candidatus Termititenax aidoneus
GCGGGTGGTCAAAAGTCTCGCCGTCGTAAAAACTTTCGCTGACGATAGACTCCGCTTTGCCGACCACGCCGGGCAGCATGCGCGCGATACTGTCCAGCATTACCAGCGCGGGCAGCTCGCCGCCGGTCAGGACATAATCGCCAATCGATATTTCATCTGTGGCCAGCGGCCGGACGCGCTCGTCAACTCCTTCGTAATGTCCGCAAATGACCGTGATATTTTTTTCGGCGGCCATTTCGCGCGCGAGTTTTTGCGTCCAGGGCAGCCCCTGCGGACTGGTCAGGATTACGCGGCGTTTTTTGGGAAGCTGCAGCGCGGCGAGACAGTCGTAGATCGGCTGTGCCAGCATGACCATGCCCGGGCCGCCGCCAAAAGGCTCGTCGTCGGTTTTGCGGTGTTTGTCCGCGGAGTAGTCGCGGATATTGACGACATTGATTTCCAGCAGTTTTTTTTTCTGCGCCCGTCCGATAATAGAAGCGCCGCAGTACGGCGCGACGGCTTCGGGGAATATGGTCAGGATATTGAACTGCATTTGCCTAAAGCAAAGCGGCGCTTACAGTGTTTAATTCATCTTGTATTTTTAGCCTTAACTTAGTTAAAGCATCTTCATATAACACAGCATAATTATTTCTTAAATTGAAGCTGTTTAAAAGATATTCCTCGATTTCTGTATCGTTTCTAAAATCTACATCTTGTTTAAAAGCTAAACCGCCAGTTTCTATTAATGGAATAGATACGGTTAATTTAAAGTCTTGAGCTAACTTTGCGGCAGATTCTCCAGTTATTTCTCTAAAAAATATTTCTTCACCAGAATTTGCAAAAAGTTTTACAATAGCTTTGGCGCGCATTTTTATAAAACTTCCGACAAATGGCTCGTCATACAGCACTTTATGAAACTCAATGTTTATACAACCCAATGCGTCAACATTGTTTATGGCGCATAATTTTTTGATGTTTTCTTTGTCTGTAAAATCTATACTGATTGAGTCATTAGAATAATATACGTGTTCATCGTTATGCTTTGTGTTTGTAGAATTATTTGTGATTTTTTTTATGCCCATATTTAAAATAGATAATTGGTTTTCTATTTTTGCTGTTTCTCTGTCTAGAAATTCTTTTTCCACGGAAAGCATTTTGTTTTCTAGGCCAAATTTAGGATCTAGATTGTAAATAAAATTTGAGCCAGATTCCAAAACAAGTTTATGCGGACGCAGGGTTACCGTTTTTAACGGGATACCGATATTTTTTATTTTTTTTAATGCTTCGAGGTTTGTTGTTGATGTGCAGCCAGTTATTAAGCACATGATTAAGAATAGACCAGTAGCTAGTATTTTTTTTGACATACTTATCCCTCCGCGAGAGCGCTTAAATCCACTTTTATTATAGCAGAAATTTCTTTGACAAAATTTGGTATAAGCGGAACTAAAATTTCTTTGCGGACACTGAGCGGCTTGCCTTGAGCGCAGCCGAAAGGAGTCGAAGTGTCCGCTGTGATGACCAGCACATCATGCGCCGGAGTTTGTAAAACGTCTGTAACGCTCCCGACAAAATTTTCGTTTTGGTCATAAACTTTTTTTTGCCAAACGTCTTCGTACAAAATTTTATCCTGAGGTTTGACGGCGCTTTCCGCTTTTTGGCCGCGCAGTTTTTCCGCGGCGGTCAGTGAAGTTATTTCAGCCAGCTTGAGCAGGATATTGGCCTTATGCGGCCGCGCGCCCAGCAAAGTGTATTCCTCTCCGCCAATGCGGATTCTAGGGATTTTAGAAAAATCAAAATCACTATAGGGACAGTTGAGCTTCAGTTCGCCTTTGAGTCCGCGCGCGCCGGTAATAACGCCCAGAAAATAAATGCTTTAAGCTCCTCTGATCTCTTGGATCACGCCGTCTTTGAGCAGCACTTCGATGCCGCCCAGTTTTTTGTAAAGATTGTCGCCGGCTTTGACTGTCGTGATGCCCTGCACCGTGCCCTGCAAAAACTCCGAGCCGATTTTCAACTCTTTGGCTTCGGCGATTTTCTTTTCCACATCGGCTTTGGCCAGCGTAGCCTGCTGTTTGTCCATATTGATTTGCTGCACTATCGCGGACACCTGCTTGACGGTTTTTTCACCCTGCTTTTTGAGATTTTCGACCAGGCGCTTGCCCTGCGTTTCCATATTGGCCAACTGCGCGTCCATATTTTTAATGGATTTTTCCAGTTCGCCCACCAAATATTTCTTGAACTCTTCCGTAACGGTAACCTTGATAACCACGTTTCTCTGTAGCGTTAATTCTGCCATAAAATGCCCCCTTTTTTTGGCTGTTTTTAAGCCTCTTTATCTTTGGTTACAATTTCCACGGTAACCTTTTTGTTTTGCTTGGCGCCAGCGGCCTTGACTACCGTGCGCAGCGCATTGGCAATGCGGCCTTCTTTGCCGATAATCTTGCCCACATCTTCAGGCGCCACCGAAATCTCGATGACCGTTATACTGCTGCCGCTGGTCTCGGATACATTTACTTGCTCCTGATTGTCGACCAACGACTTGACCAGCAATTCCACCAAATTCTTCATTTTTTAAATCTCCTCTTTATTTTAAGGCAATATTGGATTTTTGCAAGAGTTTGGCCACCCGCTCCGAGGGCAGCGCGCCGTGCTGCCGCCATTTTTGCAATTTCTCAACGTCGACTTGAAAAGCGGCCGGTTTAACCGCCGGATTGTAAAAACCCAGATTGTCCAAATATTCGCCGGAGCTTAAAGATTTTCGGCTGTCGATGGCGATCAAGCGGTAATAAGGCTGATGTTTTTTGCCCATGCGTTTTAGTTTAATTTTTACAGACACAAATTCACCTCCGAAAATTGAAACGACATTATAAACAAGTTTTACGGGTTTGGCTATACTGCCCGCAGTGTGCTATAATCAGCCCAGTTTATTTATAAAAGGGGCAGGGGGTTTTCTTATGTTTAGGCAGTTTCACATCGCGGCGACCGGCATGAGCGCTATGGAAAAAGATTTGATCACGATCACCAACAACGTTTCCAACGTTAAAACCACCGGCTTCAAAAAAGCGCGCGTGGAACTGGAGACGCTTTTTCCTGAGATACTCGAAGAGGCCGTGCGCGACTCGGAAACCACTTACGAAAAAAGCTTGGTCGAGCTGGGTTCGGGAGTGCGCGTAGTCGGCACGCCCAAAGATTTTTCTTCCGGCACTGTGGAAGTAACCAATAATTCGCTCGACATCGCTATTGAGGGCGAGGGCTTGCTGAAATTTCGCATGCCCGACGGCTCGATAGCGTACTCGCGCGCCGGCAACCTGCACAAAGATTCTGACGGCCGGCTCGTCAATATTAGCGGTTATCCTATGGAGCCGGAAATCCGCGTGCCGGACTCCACCACCAATATTTTGATCACCACCAACGGCGCGGTGTATGTGCAGGAAAATAATCAGATCGAGCAGACGCAGATCGGCCAGATCGAAATGGTGAAATTCGTGAATCCGTCGTCGCTCAAGAGCATCGGCGGCAACATGTATGTAACAACCGCGTCTTCCGGCATGGAAATCGACGGCCTGCCTGAAGAAGAAGGTTTCGGTCAGATCGCGCAATTTTCGCTGGAGAGCAGCAATGTGGACATCGTTTCGGAAATGATGCAAATGGTCATCACGCAGCGCTCGTTTGATATTATTTCCAAAGCGATACAATCCGGAGAGGCGATGCTCAACAGCGCTATCGAAATAGCCCGCGGTTAATTTTTTACTGATGTGTTTGAAAAAAATAAGTCTGGCGGTTTTTTTGGCCGCCGGACTTTTTGCCGCGGAAATACCGCCGTCTGAACTGCTGGCGCTGGGTTTGCGGGAAATGCAGGGTTTGCCGCGTTTTGCCGGCAAAGAAGTTACGCTCAACTTTGCCAGAACGCCGCCGCTTGTTTCTGTGGACACGGACGATTACACGCTCAAAGCGGAATTGCAGGCTGTCGCGCCGTCGATGTACATCAAGTATTCGGTGTACTCCGGCGAGAATTTTCTCAAAGGTTTTCGCGTCAAATACGACGCCTCGGTCTGGGCGGACGCTTACTATGCCAGCCGGCATTTGGCCAAAGGCGATGAGATCACGGCTGAGGATTTTTATTTGCGGCGCACGGATATTTTGAAATACTCACATTAT
>BGZN01000095.1 GCA_003864455.1 Candidatus Termititenax aidoneus
AGGGGTAACTTACAATATCGAGGCTGGCAAAAACCTTTCGGCTGAAGGCGTGAGGAATGCCCTGCATACCAAGGAAAATGTAGCCAATAAGCAGGTCTCTTCAACTAATGACACGGCAGATGTTTTGGACGCTAGTTCCAGCGACGATTATTATCCGTCCTCAAAACTGGCCGGGAAAAATTTCGCCGCGTTGAGGAGCGGCAAACAGGACAAGATAGCCGCGGGTACAGCTAATGACATTGTGGCTTATTCCGGCACGGCGGCAGGTACATTTGGCACGCTGCCCAGAGTTACAACCCTGGCGACTAGCACAACCAGCGCCAGCGATGTCAAAATACCCACGGAAAAAGCCGTGGTAACCGCTCTGGGCGGCAAAGCCAGCAGCAGCGACGTAGCCGCCAAGCAGGACAAAATCGCCGCGGGCACAGCTAATGATATTTTGACCAAGACAACAACTGACGGAGTTCTCGGCACGCTGACCAAAACCACTTCCATACGCACCGGGAGTACAATCGATACCGCGCCCGATGATACACGCATACCTACAGAAAAAGCCGTGGCGGATGCGGTAGCAGTAGCGACAAGCGCCATAAATGGTTTAAGTTTTCAGAGCGTATTACCTTTAGGAACTATACTGATGTTTGATGCCGCTGGCTGGCAGGACAATAAAACTCTTGTTGGGTGGTATGCCTGCACCGCGGCCAATCACGGAATAAATACAGATATTCCAAATTTAGAAAGCAGTTTTCTTGTCGGCGCGGGAACGGCAATAGCACGCGGTACTTCCGGTGGCAGCAACGCCCTGACTTCCGCCCTGCTGCCAAAACATACGCACACTATTTATACCGATAAGACGAAAGAGACAGACAGAAGTAAAGATAAAGAGTTAACCGGCTCAATTGAATGTGCTGAACAAGAGCAAGGTCATTCTGGTATTCTTTCATTTAGTACTGAAGAAACTTATTATGGTTGGACTAGAGGCGCAAAAGATAATCCCAAGATTCTGATTGACGCCACACATGAGCACACCGGCAGCGCGAATAATGACAATAGCACAACTACAGATACTAACACCAGCAATATGCCGGCGTACTATGCGGTGATTTATATTAAACGAGTGAGCTAGACCGCGCTGAAAACTGAAAGTGTAATTAGTAGCCAATTGCGACGAGGGTTTTTTGTCTAGATAAGCCAGATTTAATTGCGCCGCAATTGGCTGCATTACCTTGGGAAAAATATAAAACAGGCTATTTACACTCTCCTAAAATATACTTGCAATTAAGTAATATTTATTGTATATTACTTATATTGGAGGTAAAATTATGTCTAATGCAGTGAATATTACTATTAGATTAGACAAGGATATTAAAAATAGCGCGGAGCATTTATTTGGTCATTTAGGAATGACTTTATCCACTGCGTTTAACGTGTTCGTGCGTCAGGCTTTGCGTTTGGGTAAAATACCTTTTGAGATCAGCGACCCTTTTTACAGCGATGCCAACCAGCAAAGATTATTAAAATCCATTGCGGAGTTTAAAACCGGAAAAATTGTGAAAAAGACACAGGCAGAATTAGAAGCCATGGAAAATGCGTAAGGTTTTTTCAGAAAGCGGCTGGGAAGATTATCTATACTGGCAAACGCAGGATAAGAGAACGCTGCAAAGAATTAATCAGCTTTTACAAGATATTGACCGCAGTAAATTTCAGGGAATTGGCAAACCGGAGCCGCTCAAAGGCAATCTGGCTGGTTTTTGGAGCAGGCGTATCGATTCTTTTCACAGATTAGTTTACCGGATCAATAATGGCGTCATCGAAATTTATCAATGCAGAAACCATTATGCTGATTAATATGCGTTGGATCGCGGTTTACCATTCCGGCCAAAACAAGTAAAATGAAATGCATTTTGACTGAAATAAAGCGTTTCGGGCTTTTAGTGAACAGGGGATAAAAATGGTCGTTAGAGTAGTGGTCGGCACGCAATGGGGCGACGAGGGCAAAGGCAAGATCACCGATTTGCTGGCGGAAAACACCGATATTGTCGTGCGTTATCAGGGCGGCAACAACGCTGGCCACACGGTCATCGTCGGCAAAGAAATTTTCAAACTGCATTTAATACCTTCCGGCATTTTGTTCCCGAATACAGTGTGCGTGATCGGCAACGGCGTGGTCGTCGATCCCGAAGTTTTGCTTGAGGAGATCGAGATGCTGCGCGGCCGCGGCGTCAAGGTCGCGCCGGAAAATTTAAAAATTTCTTCCGCGGCGCATTTGATTTTGGCGAAACACAAGAAACAGGATCAGGAGCAGGAGACAGGGCGCGCGGCCGGTCAAAAAATCGGCACGACGGGGCGCGGGATCGGCCCGACATATGTGGATAAAATCGACCGTGCCGGCGCGCGGCCTCGTTTGTAAAATCATTTATCGCTGGATTATTTTGTAAAAACTTTTTGAGAATAAGACTGTAAGTGTATCGGGTGCTTTTTGTCCACCCACGACCTGACATAAAAACATCAAAATCCCTTAAAATATTTTTCATAACTACATAGCCTCACTTTTTTTATTTTTTTCCTCCCGTTTGTTTTAGCCGGTTTGCCACTCATGAAAAACAAACCGGCCGCACATAAGTTACTTATTTGTGTTAATCGATACAACCACCTCCTTGCCCAGCATTGGCCGCACTATTAAAACGGCACAATATCCTCACTGTTATTTTTACTTGGCTCAAAACTTTTTTGTAAAAAATAATCGATTAGCGTTTGTAAAACCGGCAAATCACCGGCGTAAAATGATGTGCTTTTCTGGTAATTCCCCTCATTATCTTTGTAACTGCGGTGGAATGTGTACGAATAAAGTGTGCCGCCATTTTCCATTCGCTTTTCCCATTTCGCGCCATTTATTTTTCCTAGTGTCTTGCTATCTATCGGTTTATTATTTTCCATTTTTCTGCTCCTTTTTTATTGGTTGAAAATCTCCTCGTTCAATTCGTCCAGCAACTCGCTTAACTCCTCAATCACTGCATCTCTACACCACAGTTCGACATAATCGGAAAAATAATCTGCTTGTTCCTTGGTAACATTTACGCCGCAATCCGCAAGCGCATAAATTATCGGCACTATGTATTGCGCTTTAGTTTTCATTCTTTGTCCTCCTTTGTTTTTTGCTCGATAGCCATTAACCGCCGCCGTGACAGAAAAATGCTACCGGCTCTATTTCAAGCATCTCTGGAATCTGCGCTAACTCTGGCAGCGTTGATGCGCAATTATCAGCGTTAAGCAACAACTCACGGGCTTCGCGCTCGCTATGCGCCACAACGACGGCAATACCAGCCGTGTAGTCTCTGGCGTATTCCGGCCAGTAGAATATTTTTAGTCGACTGCTGTATTCACATTCCCTGCATTTGCACTTATTCATGTTGTTTGCTCCTTATCTTTTTTCAGTAATTCTGGATCGTCGTGGATATTGCCAACAACTTCCCATGAAATATTTTGCTGCCATTTAAGCCAATTAAAACCCATACCATATTCATTGTGGTTTGTTAAATAAAATCCTATACAATTAAACGTTTCCTCGGAGTTAAATCCAGTCTCACCAAAAACAACTTCCACAAAGTTATCTTTTATTAAACCAAATTTAAGAATATCCCCCTCAAAAATCTCGTTGTCGTTCTTATCGTCCAAGCCGGTGTACTGACCAACTGTATCGCGGTCAACATTTATGCAATCGCCTCTTATTCCCTCACTGGTATCGTTGATTATGTACGCGCCGTCGCCGTCGATACAAAAAAATCCGTACACCCATTTTCCGGTTTTTAATTCTTTACCACGGAATTTAATTTCTCGCATGATTTACTCCTTCGTCAAAATTTATGATTTTTTCCTTGTTGTCCACCGAGTAATACCCTCGCTTGTCTGGTATCAAAAATAATTTTGGATTTCTCTTGCATTGCCATAAACTACGATCAACTTCAACTTCAGCAAAATCTCCCAGCGTTACAGGAGTTAAATTTTCGAACCTGAGTAACTTTTCCAAAGTTTGAGTAGCGCATTCCGCCGAAAATCCAGAATGACCTACTTCGGAAAATTTCTTCACTATTTCAAG
>BGZN01000096.1 GCA_003864455.1 Candidatus Termititenax aidoneus
GCAGCGGAGCACATTCTCACGATGTCAGTGTAAATATTTCTGAAAGCGGTTCACATTCTCACGATGTTACTGTATCTATCCCCGAAAGCGGCTCACATTCACATACACTTAGCGGCGGCAGTATTACCGGCGGCACGGTCAGCGGCAGCATATCCGCCGGCACGCTTTCCGGCTCAACAGGCAGCGCCGGCTCTAGCGCGGCGCTCACTATTAACACTTTGCCGAGTTATTATACTGTGGTTTATATAATGAAAGTGGCTTGACCCGGTAACTTGTCAAGTTGACAAGTTTCTAAAGCATGGTAATATAAGCTGTATGAAATCCTACACGGTTGGAGAATTAAAAGCTCGTTTTTCCGATGTGCTGTCTCTGGTAAAAGATGGAGAGAGCGTAGAAGTGCTGTACGGACGAGCCAAAAAGCCGGTAGCCATGTTTATGCCTTACAAACCTAAATTGCCAAAGCGTAAACTTGGTATTCTAGACGGCAAAGCAACTTTTAAAGAAAAAGGTGACGGCAAGATAACCCTGGAAGAATTTCTGGGTATATGAATTATTTGGTAGATACGCATACGCTTGTCTGGGCGTGTTTGAGTTCTGATAAATTAAGCGGCAAAGTTCATGGCATTGTAGAGGACAGGAACAATAAGATACTGGTCAGCGTAATTTCTTTTTGGGAAGTTGCCCTAAAAGTGCGAGTTGATAAATTTGCTTTCAGAGATATAGAAATTAAGATACTGCCACAGTATGCTAAAAACATGGGCTTTTCTGTTTTGGATTTACAGGAACAAGACGCTATTTCTTTTTTGGATTTGCCAGTGAAAGAAAATCACAAAGACCCTTTTGACCGCATGCTGATTTGGCAGGCGATAAACAATAATCTGACCTTGTTGAGCAAAGACAAACTGTTTCAGCAGTACACAGCGGACGGACTTAAACTACTCTGGTAAGCTCTTTGCGCAATAACACCGCATCTTCTACCGGAGTGCTGTAATAATTTTTGCGTAGACCGGTTTTTGTGAACCCCAATTTCAAGTAAAGATTTAACGCCGCTTGATTTGAGACGCGGACTTCAAGATAAGCGTTGTTTAGCCGAGGATTTTCCCCGAATAATTCTCGCAAAGCGTTTTCCGCCAAACCCTGCCGCCGGTATTCCGGCTGGACATAGACATCAAGTATCTGCAATTCGTCCGCGGCGATAGTGTATTCCACGCGGCCGGCTGTACAGTTGTTGATAGTAATTATTTTGTGCATTATAATTGCCAGAATAAAACAGAGGAGTAAAAAATGCCAGTACCAAAGAAACGCCGTCCTCATGCCAGGACGCGCACCAATCACGCTTATAATTTCAAAGCCGCAGGCAAGGCTTCTGGTGTCTGCAAAAATTGCGGAGCCGCGGTGCTGCCGCACGCGATCTGTCCGGTCTGCGGATTTTACAAAGGCCGCAAAGTCAAAGTGACCAAGATCGAAAAACGAAACGCGCGCCAAGCTCGCAAGGCTGAGGACAAAAAATAACAATGCGCATAGTGCTGGACGCGATGGGCGGCGACTATGCCCCTGCCGAGGTGGTCAAAGGCGCGGTGGCCGCGGCCAAAGATGAAAATCTGACGGTTGTTCTCGTCGGCGATCAGGCCAAAGTTGGTTTGGAATTAAAAAAATATCCCAAGAAAAGCAATATTGAAACTGTGCATGCCAGCGAGGATATTGCTATGTCCGAGCATCCGGTGGAAGCGGTGCGGGTCAAAAAAGACGCTTCTATCAATGTTTGTATGCGCCTGCTCAAAGAAGGCAAAGCCGATGCGGTGGTGTCTGCCGGCAACACCGGTGCGGTCATGGCTTCGGCGCTGTTCGGGCTGGGACGGATGAAAGGCATTGAGCGGCCGGCGATTTGCAGTGTATTCCCGACGGTCAAAGGCCATACGGTCTTGCTGGACATCGGCGCCAACGCGGACTGCCGGCCGAGTCATCTTGTGCAATTTGCTTACATGGGCAAGGCTTACATCGAAAAAGTGATTGGCGTGGAAAATCCGCGCGTGGGTCTGCTCAATATCGGTGAGGAAGACGAAAAAGGCTGTGAACTGACCGCAACGGCCAATAAAATGTTGCGGCTCGAACGCGCCAACGGCTTGAATTTTACCGGCAATGTTGAGGGCAAAGATGTTTTGGAAAACGTCGTCGATGTGCTGGTTTGCGACGGTTTTGTCGGTAATGTCGTTCTGAAATTCGGCGAAGGCATGGTTTTTTCGCTGACCAAACTCATCAGACAAAATTTGTCGTTCTTGGGCTGGCTGGGTTTGCTTTTCATGCTTGGTTCGCTGTTCAAAATAAAAAACAGGATCGATTACAAAAAGTACGGCGGCGCGCCGCTGCTGGGCGTCAACGGCGTGGTGATTATCACGCACGGCCGCGCCAAGGCGGAGACGATCAAAAATTCTATCACCGCGGCGGCCAAAGCCGTGAAGCAAAACCTGATCGAGACGATACGCCAGGTCAAGACTGTGGAGAATCTTGTTGACTAAAAAACCCTCAAAATTATTTCAGGCCGGAATTGCCGGCATAGGCTCTGCTGTGCCCGAGCGCGTCATGACCAACGCGGACTGGGCTAAACTGGTTGACACTTCCGATGAATGGATACGCACGCGCACAGGCATTGAGGAACGCCGGATTTGCGATGCCAATACCGCCGCGTCTGACCTGGCGTTTTTGGCCGCGCAAAGAGCCCTGCAGGACGCTAGGCTCGCGCCGGAAGAAATAGAATTAATCGTCGTGGCGACGACCACGCCGGATTATCCGGTATTCCCATCGGTGGCCGCGCTTTTGCAGAACAGGCTGGGCTGCGCGCAGGCCGGCGGCTTTGACCTATCCGCGGCCTGCTCCGGTTTCGGCTACAGCTTTTACACCGCCGCGCAATTTATCGAAAACGGCGAATTTCAAAAAGTACTGCTGGTTTGCGTGGACACTTTGAGCAAGAATATGGACCACACCGACCGCAATGTCTGTGTGCTTTTTGGCGACGGCGCCAGCGCTTTGGTATTGACGCGCGCGGAAGCCGGTTATGGACATCTGGCTTCAATTATTGGTTTGCGCGGCTCTGGCGCGAATGAATTGATTATCAAAAGCGGCGGCTCACGCGCTCCGCTGACCGAGGCAAATTTTTCCAGCAAAGACCGCTTCATCTATATGGACGGCAAAGCAGTGTTTAAGTTTGCCGTGCAGATCATGGGTGAGGCGACCGAACAGGCTATACACAAAGCTGGTTTTACCAGCAAGGACATTGATTTTTTTGTGCCGCATCAAGCCAATACACGCATTATTGACGCGGCGATGAAGCGGCTCGATTTTGCGCCGGAAAAAGTTATCGTCAATATTCAAAAATACGGCAACACATCCAGCGCGTCCATACCGCTGGCTCTCGATGAAGCTTATCGTGCTGGCAAAATAAAAAAAGGCGCGTTAATTGCCACCTGCGGTTTCGGCGCCGGCTTGAGCTGGACGGCAAATGTGCTGAGGTGGAGCAAGTAAGCCCGGCTGGTTTAAGCGAAAACTTTAAGCCACTTTCATGATATAGATTACTGTGTAATAACTGGGCATAATGTCGACTGTAATTGACGCATTCGCTGTGCCTTCGTCGTCAGTTTTGGTAATGCCGGTCTTGTCTTTTGTTAACACATCAGTTCCATCAGTTTTTTCCGCAGTGCTGCGATAGAACCAAGAGTTTTCACCGTTTTCTCCAGTTCTATTATAGTCGTACTTTAATTTATGCGTATGTCCGGGGTCGGTAATGCTGTGAGAATGTTGAGGCACTGGCACACCTACTGTCACGCTGTCCGCGCCGCCGGTCGCGGCATCGGTGCTTGTCCCGCCGCGCAAAAACCTGCCGCGCAAGTCCGGCATGCCGCCCGTGCCGTCGCAAACTTTCCATTTATTTTTAAATGCCGTGTCAGCGCCTGCCCAACCGCTCGTAGACATAGCCAGTATTGTGCCTGCCGGCAAAAGAATGTTCATTAACTCAGTGGTCGCCCAGGCTGTTA
>BGZN01000097.1 GCA_003864455.1 Candidatus Termititenax aidoneus
GGCCTGGATAATGCGGCTGTCCGCTCCTTATATTTTCACAAAATGTTGCTCTGGCCTAAGGGGGTGTTATCGCCCCAAGACAAGGCGGAGTTAAAGATAGTCGCGGATTATTATGCTTGGCAAATGCCTGCTGGCTGCGGCATTTATGATTTTCTGGCCAATCCGCCGGTTGGGCAAAAACCAGAACGTCCGTTGATTTTCACTTGGGAAGGCCTGCCTATTGATACAGGTCTGTTTGCCGCCGGCACGGCAATCGAGGGGCGGACAAGTATTTTTACCATAGATGCTGGTCATTCGGTGCTGACGACTGACGCTCAGCTTGATGATGTACAGTTTGAAATCACGGTGGATAAACTACTGAATACTAGCGGCGTTGCGATAGGCCAACCACATTACTCGGAGATGCCGACAGATTTAAAAGACTTGGTGTTGAGAGAGGTGATTAAGCGGGATATTTGGCTGCTTGTTCAGAAGCATAGCGATGACACGGAAAAAATGCAAGAGGCGTTGATTAAATATATAGACAAATTGCCGGACAAAGAAGATGGCAAAGCCACCAATAAATATCAGATGATGGCGGTGGTGAGCATTCTCTTTTTAGACGGTGGTTATACCAACCGCCAGCCCAACCCCCCGCCAATTCCGATAGAAGCTAAACGCGGAATTATTCAGAAATTTCTGGATAAGATAAGCTTTACTACTGCTGGATCTGGCGCGAAGATTGGCGCAGAGAGGTTTAATCTTAATAACTCAGCAGAAAGAGCCGTTTTTGCCCAGGCCTATCAAGGGCTTTATGGCACATTGTGGTCGGGTTATAAATTGATGTTGTATAAGGAAGCCGAGCAAGCGGTAACCGAGTGCCTAGGCATATTTAATAATCAAGAATTGGGCGCGGAAAAAAAGGTGGCCGCCTTGACTAGCCAAATAACCACAATCAATCAAAAATTGGCAGACTTGCTGGAGATGATAAAAATTATTAAGCCCTTGATTGGTCTTACTATTCCGCAAGGAACAGCGGACAACGCGGATTTGATAGATGATTTTCGCGACAACTTTTCTGCCCAGTTTTATTTTAATAAATTTTCTTGGGATTACATGGGAATGTTGGCGGATATTTTAAATAATCTGTTTTGGCTAGGGTATGATTTGTCCAGAGTGGCTGAATCTCTGTCTGCTGGGGCTGACTATGTAGACTTTTATCAGAACTTAATGGAACAGGCTGTAATTTTGGGTCAAGAATATCAAGATATCAATGCCGCTGGTTGGCAAGATTATTATAAATTACGCAGCGCGATTGAACGAATTAGACTGCAGCAATTTATTGTCAACGGGGCGGCTGATGAATCATTGCTGGACAGCCTTGTTCAGTTCGACACTGCTGTTGCCGGCGAAAAGCTGCTTCGTGAGAATCCTAAAAAGCAACAAATACTGATGGATGCGCTACGTCAACGGCAGGTTACGGCCAAAGGTTCGGGTCAGTTAGAAGAGTACGCGTATTACCGTGCCATTGAAGCTTTTTTATGTACTTCTTTTGTTATGAGAATCAAGCCTCTCAATTTAGAGAATGATTCGGTTCAAACCGGGCAGCAATTATATGAGGATATATTAAATGATAGCGTTGTTAAACAATATGATTATATTTATAGGAGTATACAAAATATGAAACTATCAGTTGATGCTCTGTATGGGGTTTCCTCATCGCTTTCCGAACGCAGATTGAGTTCGCCGAACATTCCAAATGCTAAAGAGGAATCCGGTGCTAACAGCGCCGAGGACAATAGTGGAGAGAAGAAGCTGTGGCTTGATTTTATAAGACAGAGAGAAGGTGGCGACGATGGAAGTAAATGAAATAAAGTTTGGCTTCAAAAACGACAATCCTAAAGATCCTGAAATTTATAAGGCGTTTATTGATGGAAAGATTGAGACGGAGACGGAGACGGAGAAGATATATGGTAAACTGAAAGAAGGAAGGGCTCCAGGGCCTCATTTTGAGTATGACAAGATAATCCAAAGTCTTTTTGATGAAATAAGTTTTGCCGAAAGAAATGGCAATGTGGGTAGCAGTCAAGGATTGCTGACGGAAGTCGAAACTATTATCCAATTAATGCGTAATGATCCTAATGGCAAAAATTATCTGTCACGGCATTTTTTGGCACTGCGTTATGCGCAGGCTGCCTTGACGCTGACGCTGGCTATTGCTGGAAATAAAACGTTTACCGATGCAAAAGATTTATTGTTTCAATTGCATAGCGATAAAAATGACCCGGACAGGACGAAAGTGCTGGGGAATCATTTTGGCAACCTGTCGAGCGAGGTTGACGACACTTATCCTTTATCATTATTCAATCATACACGGGATCAGCAAACTTGGTTTCTTGCTATGGCTTTACAGCTTGTTGAACGAGGAGAATTTACCAGAGAGATACTCAAATTTTTTGCGAAGATACAAGCAACATGTTGGGACACAATGAAGGACATTGCCCAAAGCCCAAATGTTAAATCTCTGTCCGAACGAGGAGATCATTTTCTATATGCCTATAATTTTTATGAGTTAGCACATAAATATTTACGCATAAAAACTGGTGATAATGTTGAAAATACGCCAGAAAATTTATATGCAAGTTTATACAATAAATTTAACGATAAAGACTTTATCAAAGAAGGTGTCGGAATCCGAGACATATTTTCAGATGCGCCACAATTACATTTGTTAGAACTAAGAATCTTAAATGATTTGCTGTCCATAGCCCCAGAAAAATATTTAGATACACTAAAGAACGTATTAACAACGGCTGGAGTTTTAACTGGTACGGGCGTAAATTTTACTTTGCCGACTAAAAAAGACTTCCTTGCGATATTAGAAGAAATCGCGCTACCGGCTTACGATAATACGAACATTTATAGGCTGGTTAACGAACTTTCATTAAAGCAAGTGAAATATGATACTCAGGTGCAATATTTTGGTTTGTATCTGACGTACTTAAAAACCTTGGGTGATTACGCGGCCCTAGAAAATATTATTAGGCTAGGAAATAGTTCCTTTGAATTGGCGACGGAAGAAAACTTTACTATTGCCGCTCGTTTGCAGAATCGTGAGGGTTCATATCTTTCCCGTACCCTCGCCTTTGCCAGACAAGAAGCCCTTGTTCTGAGCGTCAAAATCGGCGGACAACCCGCTTTACCATTACTAAATCCAAACAATCTATCTATCGTTCCTGCCGCCCCAGCAGAACACCAGAGACTGTATTATTTAAAGGCCGAAATGTACCAATTGCTGGCGGAAGAGGCGCGCCGCAATGGCGATCACCCGGCAGAAAAAACATATCGCGATCAGCTTACTGAGCTCGCCAAAGCTGTGTTGCCTGACGACGATAAAGCTGTGTTGCCTAGCAATTCGGTATATGCTACTAAAAACTCGCGCCAAGACAAAGAATTTTCGCAGAATGTTTTGTGCGGCATCATCGAAAACCGCATCGGACAGAAGAATGAAAACTCGGCTAAAACTGCCTATGAGTTACTGAAAAGTACTCACACTGACTTAAGTAAATTGCTGTCCACCAACTCCGATCCACCACTATTTACTTTTAGTAATTTGTCCAGTGTCCAAACCCGCTTCCTCTTCCTCGCCGCGCAGTTGGAGGATGATGAAAGTGTCCGCAAGGCGATTTTGGAAAGAATCACAAAACTTTATAGTCCGCAGAAAAATCCTGAAACCTTGCGAGCTGGACGTTTCTTCTACAACCGCCAGACTACGCGCAATTACTGGGAGGCCGTGGCCATGCTGGCGGAGTATGACACCGCGCAGATAGAGCTTATCAAAACAGAATTGGCTAGAGCAAAAACTAATAATGTTACCGATGTTTTTTATATCCAGCGGCTCTACAATAGAGTTTACTTCCTTGATGTTTTAAAAAGGCTGAAAGAATACAAAAAACAGGGCGAAT
>BGZN01000098.1 GCA_003864455.1 Candidatus Termititenax aidoneus
GAAACGGAAGTCTTAAAAGACCGCTGGACTGTGGTAACCAAAGACCGCCAGCTTTCCGCGCAGTACGAGCATACTATCGCCGTCGTGCCGGGCGGCTGCCGCGTGCTGACAGCGTAACATTACGCTGTGTTATAATGGTTATATGGCAACTCGTGAATATATAAAAAATGAAATTGATGTATTGCCGGTATCTGCGCTGGATACGGTGCAGGAATTTATTTCTTTTTTGATATACAGACATTCTATGCCAAACAAACAGGCTGATAGTGTGTTTTTTAGCCCGCAGGCGGTGGCTTTTAAAAAACAAATGAAAACTGCTCAAAAATCAGCGTTGTTGTCTGGCTTGACAAAGGCTGATATCAAAAAATCAATTCAAGCGGTGCGGCAGAAAAACAAAAAATGAAAGTCGTTATAGACACCAATATTTTGGTATCCGCAATATTTTTTGACGGCTTGCCAGAGAAATTGATTGACTTGCTTTTGCGCGGAATAATTACAGCCGTTGTCTCTGACGAAATATTACAAGAATACAAAGCCACAACTCAATATATGTTGAACAAACTAAAAGAAAATGCTTTGAGATTTTCTTTAACTTCTTTGCTTGAGTATTCTATAAAAATAAAATCAAAGTCTAAAATCGAAATATGCCGTGACAGCGATGATGATAAGTTCATTGTTTGCGCTGTAGATGGCAATTGTAAATATATAGTCAGTGGAGATAAAGATTTATTGAGCTTGCGGTCTTACAAAAATATAAAAATTGTTACAGTCAGAGATTTCCTAAAAATATTTGATGCCTAAATTCACTCAATGATCAAATACTTTTTCGGGTCTAGCGGCTCATAGGACAGGTTTAGTCTGGCTAGGTCGGCGAGAAAACTTTTTTTGAGTTTGGCAATATCGAGCTGCAACTCTCCGGCGACGGTCAATAATTCCACCTGCACGCGGTCGAGATATTCTCGCGCGACGCCGGTTATTCCGGTGATCTTGCGAAAACGCACCTGCAGGATTATCTCCAGCGCGGCCGTGAAATTTTTACTTTGCAGGGCCTGCGCGAAATTTTCCCGCAGTTGATTTTTAAATGTGCCGCCCTTGACCGGCCCGTATTTGCGCAGACTGACCGTTTTGTATTTTTCTTTTTGCGTTTTTTGATAATTCAAAACGTCTTGAATATCCAAAAGAATTTCTTTGCTGCGCAGCAGTTTTTCTTTGATAGTTTTGAAAAGCGTGCGGTCCAGCGGCTGATTGGCGCGGATCAGATTGAGACGCAGCGTGTCCAGCAGGAGCATTTTGTGTCCCAGCGGTAAATTGCTCGTGTCGCGCAATCTGCTGTCAGTCAGCAGCAGCAGCAAGTCTCTCCACACTTCAGCCTTGATCAAATCTTTGGCGCGGTACTCCAGCAAATAATCAGCCTGCGCCGGCAGGATTTCCGCGCCCAGAGCCTTGGCGATTTCCTGGCGGAATTTTTCGAGATTTTCCAGCGAGATTTCCATTAGTAATAGATTAGACTTTTATACTCCGGCAGTAAAGACGGCGGCGCGCTGATGGTTTCCAGCAAATTGGGCGGCGGAGCAATCATGCCGCGTTTGGGCAGGCTGCTGTGGTATTTTTGCCAGTTGCGGCTGGCGTGATGAAACAGGTCTTGGATCAGCGGCTCGCTAAATCTCACCAGCGGCCAACCTTTGTTGACGAGCGTGGATTCCATCAAGGTTTTGGTCATAGTCGGCGAGAAAAAAATATTATTCCACAGCGGGAAAATAAGCAAAAGCGCATACATAATTCCTTTGCCGAAGCCGCCGAATAGTCCGCAGACTTGGTCTAGCGTTTGCAGCGCGGTGTTTTTGATAATAGCCTGCAAATGCCGGCCGATCTCGTTGATTAAAAAATAAACTATGATGAAAATCAAAATTAACGCGGTGATGTAGGCCGCCGTGCCGGAAATTTTGAACGCCTGCAAAAGTTCCGCGGTAGCCGGCGAGCCGAAAATACAAAAAAACAGTCCGAGCAAAGCGCCCAGCGCGCCAAAAAAAGTGCGCAGCAATCCACGGCGTAGTCCGTACAACATGTTGACGGCCAGAATAATCGTGAGCAGTCCGTCCAGCCAGTTGAAATGCATAATCAGGCTTTGAGAGATTCTTTATAAGCCGCGACTGCTTTGGCGAGCCTGGCGTCGGTCAAAGCGCAGATTTGCGCGGCTAGTATGCCGGCGTTTTGCGCGCCGTTGATGGCGACTGTGGCGACCGGCACGCCTTTGGGCATTTGCACGATGGAGAGCAGAGAGTCCAGTCCACCCAGATCGGAAGTCTTGATCGGCACGCCGATGACCGGCAAAGTGGTTTGTCCGGCGACAACCCCCGGCAAATGCGCGGCTTTGCCTGCGCCGGCAATGATGCATTTATATTTTTGTGCTGCATTCCGCGCAAATTTGCTGACTTTTTCTGGATTGCGATGCGCGCTGGCAATTTCCATTTCATAAGTAACGCCGAGTTTGTCCAAAATCTCCGCGGCTTCTTTCATTATTTCCAGATCCGATTTGCTGCCCATGATAATGCCGATCATTTCTTAAACCTCCGTAGCGGCTTTATTGTACCAAATATTGATGTTAAAATCTCGCCGATGTTGTTGAGAGCCAAAAAATTAGGAGAATATCTTCCGCAAAATGTTAAAGACCTGGCCGCGGTTTTAGCGGAAAAAGATTTTGCTTGTTTCGTGGTTGGCGGCGCTATACGCGACATACTGCGCGGCGATTCCGCCAAAGACATTGACCTGGCGACGGACGCTCTCCCCGAGCAAATCGAGGAAATTTTTCCGGATTCGCTGCCGACCGGCAAGGCTTACGGCACGATCACCGTGCGTTTCAACGGCGGCCATTATCAAATCACGACTTTTCGCAAAGAGACCGGTTATTCCGACAGCCGCCACCCTGACGCGATTGTCTACACCAAAGATATTCGCGAGGACGTAGCGCGGCGCGATTTCACGATCAACGCGCTGGCCTACAGTCCTGTCGCCAATGAGCTGATCGATGAATTTAACGGACTGGAGGATTTGCAGAATAAGATTTTGCGCACGGTCGGCGATCCGGCACAGCGTTTTACAGAAGATGGCCTGCGCGTTCTGCGGGCTTTGCGTTTTTTGGCCGCGCTCTCGGTCAAAGCCGACGCGGAAAAAAACACCGCTGCGGAAAATTTCACGCTGGAAGAAAACACCGCCCGTGAAGTGGCCGCGCGTCTGCCCAATTTTTTAGAACTGGCCGCCAAGGAAAGAATTTTTGAAGAATTAAATAAAATGATCTTGAGCGAGACGCCGGACAACGGCGCGATCTGGCTGGGCTGGCCGGCGCTGAACGGCCTGGACAAACAAGTGCGCTGGGCGGCTGTCGTGCGCGAACATCCCGCAGTCCGCGCGGTGATTTTAGAGAAAAAACTCAACCGCTGGATCGACAAACTTTTGCGCTACGATCTCGATGTGGAAAAAGCGTCACTGGAAATCGCCGATCTCAAAGTTGACGGCATCGACATCATGGGTTTGGGACCGCGCGGCGCGGAAGTGGGACGCGTGCTGGAAACTTTGCTGGAAGTCGTGGTGGAAAAACGCAGCTTAAATAAAAAACCGCTTTTGCTGGAACTGGCCAAAGATGTCATGGCCGGCACATCGGCGGAGGATATATTGCGGCGCGAGCAGGAGAAAAAAGCGCTGGCCAAAGGCCCGCTAGCTTTGTGAGCGATTGGTAGAGCGCCAGCCTCATGTTATATTTATGATTGTGCGGGTGTAACTCACGGCGCACGCTTTGCATGCTTGTGGGTCTCACTTAACTTCGGGCTTACGCCCTTGTTAAGTTCGACGCAGTTGGTAGAGTGCCAGCCTCATGTTATATTTATGATTATGCGGGTGTAACTCAGTTGGTAGAGTGCCAGCCTTCCAAGCTG
>BGZN01000099.1 GCA_003864455.1 Candidatus Termititenax aidoneus
AGAGATTTGAACTTATTAAGCTCGGCAATAAATATGCCCCAGTCAAGTTTCCAAGGAGAATATTTGCACAAAACAATTCCCGCAATGGCGGCCACTTATGCGTATCATATCTGCCAAAATCATCCATCTATTGATGGAAATAAACGGGCAGCCTTGGCGAGTTCATTGGTATTTTTGGATATAAACGGATATGCATTTAATTGTCCAGGCGAAATAGTATATAAAGAAATAATAGCCGTGGCTAAAGGAGAAGTAAAGAAAGAAGAATTAATAAAATATTATAAAATATATTCAAAGAAAAAATAATTGTCAAGGCGGCACGTCACCTAACAGGTCTGTTTACGTTGCGCCGCCTTAACACCGCCAGCAGCCGGAACGCCAGGCAAACATATGGGCTAAAATTTCATTAAATGATAAAATGAAACCAAAATAAATTTGGGCTTATAACCAAATTCACAGCAGGTGTAAATTATGGTGAAATCAGAACTCGAACAAATTCCCGGCATCGGCAAAAACATGGCGCAGCATTTAATAAACGCTGGTTATCCTACTATTGCGTCATTGAAAGGGCAGGATCCTGAAGAGGTTTATCTTAAAGACTGCCAGTTTCAAAATATGCAGGTTGACCGTTGCGCCTTGTATGTATACCGCTTGGCCGTAGCCTATGCCAATGGAACAATAACCGACCCCGAAAAATTAAAATGGTGGAATTGGCAGGATTAAAATTAGCCCATGGGTAAAACGCAATACCTTGCTCTGCTGCGCGGAATTAATGTCGGCGGAAATAATATTATCAAAATGGGTGAACTGCGAAAATTATTTGCCGAAATGGGATTTGCCGATGTCCTGACTTATATTCAAAGCGGAAATGTTGTGTTTAAATGCCCTGAAAAAAACAAACTAAAATTAAAAGCCCAAATCGAAAAAATATTGTTGAAAAAATTAGGGAATAAAATAACTCTCGCTATATTAACGCTGGCTGAAATGCAAAAAGTTATCACCGGCAAACCGGCAGGCTTTGGCGAAAATAAAAAAGCCTATAAATATGACGTGGTATTTTTACTAGAGCCGTTAAAAGCCCCGGACGCTTTGAAAGAATTTAATCCCCGAGACGGCGTGGACAAAATGTCCGCCGGAAAAAATGTTATCTATGTCTCGCGGCTAATAAAACAAATAACGAAAAGCCGTTTCACCAAAATAATAGGAACAAAAATATATCAAAATATGACTATCCGGAATTGGAACACCACGGAAAAATTATATAAATTAATGGAGGGAAATAATAAAAACAAAAACGGACAATACAGCTCTTAATAACAGTACAACGCAGCCAAACTACTTTACATAACCGATAGAAATGCTAGGATTTGAGCATGCTGCGTCTCGAAAAAATATCGAAACAATACGCCAGTCTCCAGGTCGTTGATAAAATCAGCCTTGATGTACCTCCCGGCAACATTTTTGGCATTATCGGCAGAAGCGGAGCTGGCAAATCTACCCTGCTGCGCCTCATGAATTTACTGGAAAAACCCGACTCCGGCGCGATGTATCTTGGCGAACGGCGCGTGGATACTCTGTCCGGCCGCGAGCTGCTGCTGGAGCGGCGCAAAATGGGCATGATTTTTCAGAATTTCAATTTATTCAGTTCGCGCAATGTCGCGGACAATGTCGCCTATCCGCTGGAGATCGCCGGTCTGCCGCGAAGACAAATCGACCTGCGCGTCGGCGAACTGTTGGAACTTACGCAGATTTCTGACAAACGCCGCGCCCGTCTGCGCGAACTCTCCGGCGGCCAGAAGCAGCGTGTCGCTATCGCCAGAGCGCTGGCGGCAGAGCCGCAGATTTTGTTTTGCGATGAAGCGACCAGCGCGCTCGATCCGCAAACTACACGCTCTATTCTGTCCCTCATTAAAAATCTGCAAAAATTTTTGCAAATCACGGTCGTAGTGGTTACGCATCAAATGGAAGTCATTCGCGCGATTTGCGAACAGGTGGCGGTGCTGGAAGACGGTCATGTGGCGGAAAGCGGCGCGGTCAAAAATGTATTTGCCAGGCCGAAATCTTCCGCCGCCAGGGAGCTTCTCCATGCCGCCTAATCTTCACGAAATACTGGGACTGCTGCCGCAAGCCACGCTGGAAACCATTTACATGACTTTTGCCTCAACTTTTTTGGCCTGCCTGCTCGGACTGCCGCTCGGCATTTATCTTTTTGTAACTTCGCCGGCCGGTCTGCGTCCGCAAAGCGCCGTTTACAATATTCTTTCCCGTCTCGTTAATTTGTTCCGCTCTTTTCCTTTTATTATCCTGATGATACTTTTGATGCCCCTGTCGCGCCTGCTTATTCACACCAGCATCGGACCGGCGGCGGTGGTCATACCGCTGTCTATCAGCGCCGCGCCTTTTGTCGCACGAGTCGTCGAGGCGGCGCTCGAAGAAGTCGACAAAGGCTGTCTGCTCGCCGCCCAAGCCATGGGCTCGACCGACTGGCAAATCGTCCGCAAAGTGCTCCTGCCCGAAGCTCTGCCGGCGCTGGTTTCCGGTCTGGCGCTGACCATCATCACGATCATCGGCTACACGGCCATGGCCGGAGCGATTGGCGGCGGCGGTTTGGGCGATCTGGCCATTCGTTTTGGCTATTACCGTTTCCGGCAGGACATCACGCTCGCGGCTGTCGTGGTCATTTTGATTTTAGTAGAATCAGTCCAGCTGGGCGGCACTTTGTTCAGCCGCAGTTTGCTGAATAAAAGATAACGAGGAGATTTTATGCAAAATTTTTGGCGGGGTTTGATTTTAATTTCTGTTCTGCTGCTGGCCGGCTGTGCGCCAAAGACGTCGAAAACCACGCTGACTGTCGGCGCGTCTCCAGTACCGCACGCGGAATTGCTCAATCTAATCAAAAGTGACCTCGCCAGGGACGGCGTTAATTTAAAAATCGTGGAGTTTACCGATTACGTAATGCCAAATACCGCCCTACTTTACGGCGACATCGACGCCAATTTCACGCAGCATCTGCCCTATCTCAACTCCAACAGCGAGTGGGCGGAAAAATTGCGTCCGGCTTTCAGCGTGCATGTCGAGCCTTTTGGCCTGTACTCGCGGCGGTACAAGAACATTGCCGACCTGCCGGACGGCGCGACTATCGCCATACCCAACGACCCCACCAACGGCGGACGCGCGCTGCTCCTGCTGGAAACTCACAAGTTAATCACGTTAAGAAAAGGCGCCGGTCTGCAGGCCACGGAAAAAGACATCACCGTCAATCCGCGCAAATTGCAATTCCGCGCGCTGGAAGCCGCGCAACTGCCGCGCGCTCTGGGCAATGTCGACGCGGCGGCGATCAACGGCAATTACGCCCTGGACGCCGGTTTAAATCCTGTCCAGGATTCGCTCATTATCGAGGGCGCGCAGTCGCCTTATGTGAATATTGTCGCGGTGCGGCGCGGTCAAGAAAATGAGCCGCGTATTCTAGCGCTCCGCCAAGCCCTGTGCTCACCCAAAGTCAAGAAGCACATTGAAGACACCTATAACGGCGGTGTGGTGGCTGTGTTTTAAATCCAAAAATTTTACGGCGGTTTACCCTTGACAAATTTTTCATTTTATATTATCATACTAAACATATATGATTAGTATGCAAGTGTCTTAAAAAAATTCAAGGAGGATTTTAAGAATGAAAAAATTATTAGTGGTTTTATTATTGATTTGCGGCAGTGTTTTTGCCGCCGCGCCCAAGGACGGCTTGTGGGGCGAACTGGACAAATGGAAAAAAGATTACAAATGGGTGGATTTGAGCTGGGAAGTCAGCGCGCAAACTCCGCACTGGTGGGGTTTTGATTCGCTGGTCGTGACGCCCAAATATACTTTTGACGGCACATTCAAGGATTTCGGCGAAAATGAAAA
>BGZN01000100.1 GCA_003864455.1 Candidatus Termititenax aidoneus
AGTTTTTTCGTGCGTTCCTCCACGCCCTTGACCGAGTCGATGACCATCAGCACAGAGTCCACGGCCGTCAGCGTGCGGTAAGTGTCCTCGCTGAAATCCGCGTGGCCGGGCGTGTCCAGCAGATTGAGCACCATGCCGTCATACTCAAAAGACATGACCGAAGTCGCCACAGAGACGCCGCGCTGTTTTTCTAACTCCATCCAGTCCGAAGTGGTATGCCGCCCGACTTTTTTGGCTTTGATCGCGCCGGCAGTCTGTATCGCTCCGCCGAAAAGCAAAAGCTTTTCCGTAATCGTCGTTTTGCCGGCGTCGGGGTGGCTGATAATCGCAAAGGTGCGGCGGCGGTTTATTTCGGAAATCTTATCGGACATAGAGGAGTTATTTTAACAGAATAATAGTAAAATTTCTGGCTTAAATTGATTCGTTATAATATATTGAAAACATTATAACGTCATGCTATAGTTATAACGTTATGGATAATAACAATACTAGAAAATATCTACAGGAAATTCTGCGCAGCTCGGGCTGGTCGCAAGAATTATTGGCTAATAAATTGGGGGTTTCTTTTAAGACGCTTAATACCTGGGTAAATGGCCGCGCCGTACCACGTGTAAAAGCCCTGGCGACAATTGAGCAGGTTTACTATGACATTGTGGGCAGAGGTTCAGTTGAAGCTGATTTCTTAAATAAAATAAAAAAACAGGCTCTAAATCAGAAAATCACCCTAAAAGAAATGCTGGTCAACCAAGAACTCCTGGATAAAATAACTTTGCATTTGACTTATCATACCAACACCATAGAAGGCTCCACTATGACTTTGCAAGATGTGGAGGATGTTATTTTTGATAATAAAATCCTAACCAACCGCACCACTACCGAGCAGGTCGAAGCGCGCAACCACAAAGCGGCGCTGTATTTTCTGCTGGACACTCTGCAAGCCAAAGGACGAAAATTTCAATGGACAGAAGAACTGCTTTTGGCGGCTCACCTGCGTTTATTGAACGGCATCATTACCAATGCGGGATATTACCGCAAACACAGTGTGCGCGTCCTGGGATACCGCGCGGTATTGGCTAATTTTCTGAAAATTCCATTCCTGACAAATAAACTACTTCAAGAATTAAACTGTCCGGCCAAGGATATTATAGGAAGTCTGGCTAAAACCCATGCCGCCTTTGAACAAATACATCCTTTTTCGGACGGCAACGGCAGGCTAGGCAGGCTGATTATGTTCATTCAAGCTCTAAAATACGGCCTAATGCCGCCGCTAATCGTCAAAGAGCGCAAAAAAGCTTATTACAAATATTTAGAAATCGCTCAAATGGAAAATAAGACGGATTTATTGACTTTATTCATTGCAGAGGCAATTTTATTTACAAACGCTTTGCTAAACAATAAACCGTTATAACGTTTTATTATTGATATAACGCTATGGAATGGGTTAACAGGAACGCAACACCCTGCCTGGACAAATTTACTGATACAGATACGGATTTTCCCGCCATTTGGCAAATTTGACGGCGTGGTCGCTGATGCGCTCCAAATTATTGACTATGTCGTTAAAAATCGCCGCGGCGTTGAGATTGCACTCTTTGGATTTTAAGCGCTCCAGATGGTTTTTGCGAAAATCGTCTTTTTCCTGATCGATGCGGCCTTCCACCTGAAAAGCGTCGTCGGCCAGACGCATATTGTTTTCGGCAAAAGCTTTCACGCTCAACGCGCATTCCTGATCCACATCGCCGGCCATGATGCGAATCTCATCCAGGGCGCGCGTCGAGTATTTCACGTCATTGGCCAGAGAATTGTCCACCAGATAAACAATATTCAGCGCGTAGTCGGCGATTTTTTCCACGTCGTTGACCAGATGCAGCAAACAGTTGTGATGCACGGCTTCGCTGTGCGACAGGCCGGAACTTTCTAGCGAAACCAAAAATTCGATAACCTCGGCCTGCAGTTCGTCAGTAACATTTTCCAAAGTCTGCACTTTGGCGACATCGTGTCCCGTCTTGTCAAAAAGTCCCTGCAGCGCGAGCGGCACCATGCTGCGCGCGATGCTCATCATGTGCAGAATTTCTTTTTCGGCCTGATCCAGCGCGATGGACGGAATATTGGCAAAACGCTTGTCGATAAATTTTGGCTCGGAGCCGATGATCTCCTCATCTTTGCCGGGTACGAGCCAACTGACCAGCCAGACCAGCGCGTTGAGCAGCGGCAGGAAAATCAGCACATTGATAATATTGAAAAGCGAATGCGCGTTGGCAATATGGCGCGAAATATTGACGCCGGCAAAAACATTGCCGGGCGTGATCTTGTCAATGAGCCAGAGGTAAATCGGCGCGCCTTCGCAGCGCACAAAAAAGAACGCCATAAAAAGTATTGTGCCCAGCACGTTGAACATCGTGTGCGACCAGGCCAGACGGCGGGCGTTGCGCGAAGCGCCGATCGAGGCCAGCTGCGCCGTGATAGTTGTGCCGATGTTTTCGCCAAAAACCAGCGGCACAGCGGCGGTAAAATCGATTGCGCCCACCAGCGCCAGAGCCTGCGTAATGCCAATCGTCGCGCTGCTGCTCTGCAAAATAAAAGTCAGCAGACAGCCGCCCAGCACCGCCAGAAAAGGATTTTGGCTGAAAAGGACAAACAGATTGTGAAAAAACGGCTCGGTTTTGAGAAAAGCAAAAGCGCCGGTCATGGTATTGAGGCCGAGAAACAAAAGGCCAAAACCAAAAGCGGAAAATCCAGCGAGCTGCCAATTTTTGCGCGGGGCAAAAAGATGCAGCAAACCGCCGACCGCGATAAAAAACAGCGCGTATTTGGCGATGTCAAAAGCGATCAACTGCGCGGTAACCGTCGTGCCGATATTAGCGCCAAGCACGATGCTGACGCCTTTTTTCAAACTCAAAAGCCCGGCGTTCACGAAACCGACGGCCATGACCGTGACCGCGCTGCTGCTCTGCACGATGCCGGTGATGCCGGCGCCGACCGCCACGCCGATCAGACGGTTTTTGGTCAAAGCGGCTAAAATTTCTTTGAGTTTTTTACCGGCAAGCTTTTGCAGGCCGCTGGACATCGCCTGCATGCCGTAAAGAAACAGCACAAATCCGCCGACAGTCTGAAAAGCAATTTGCAAAGCGGAAGTCATCGGGATGTACTATAACATCGATTGGAGTTTGGGGCAAAAATTTTACCTTCGACCCCTTCGACAAGCTCAGGGCAAGCCTTCGACAAGCTCCCTTCGACAGGCTCAGGGGACGCAGGGCAGGCCTTCGACAGGCTCAGGGAGCAGAGAGAACGAAGGAGACCGCCGTTGCTTAGGCTGGCTCCGGCACAGGTTCTGCTTCCGGCGGTTCTACAGATTTACCTGTAGTCTATGTTTCTCTGTTTTGGTCTTTCTTTCTCTCTTTAAGCCGTACTGCCAAATAATACGTTTCTGAAGTATTCCTCCCCCATGCTCTTTATTCTCCTTACGGGGGTACTATGTCTCATGCCCGTACAACCAACGGAAAAATTCGATGCATTTCACAGGTATACTTTATCGATAAGTGGGTAATTACTTTTGTGTGAGTTTTAGGCGATAGATATATTTATTTACCTAAGCACGCTGTAGCTGCGGTGAATATCTTTACCTGCGTGCGCCGGTGGCTTCTCACTTAACGTCGGCTACTTTGTAGCCTTGTTAAGTTCGAACCAAAGCGCACTCCGGTAAAATATTCACCGCAGCAAGAAACATAGGGACGTACACAGTCAGAGCGCGGCAAATATTTTGCCCGTAGCGAACGTAACCTACAGTGCTATGCCGTGTTCGCGAGGGTAAAGATATTTGCCGCGCTATTTGTGAAAAAACGAAAAAATGGAGTTTTGTCATGAAAAAGTTTTTAAATTTAAGATC
>BGZN01000101.1 GCA_003864455.1 Candidatus Termititenax aidoneus
AGGATCGGCTGGCCGTGCTTATTGGTGCGGGCAAAAACTTCCGGCAGAAAATTTTGCCGCCCCATCGCGTAAATCATGCGCACGCCAGAATACCAAAAACCCAGCACGCTGGTCGCGATCGGCAGCAGCACACCGACAATGCCCAGCAGCAAACCATACCAGGCCCACGGGTAAATGCTCAAAAACGCTTTGATCGAAACGAACGGAGAACAGTCGCCGTTATTGGTCAACTGCGCCCAGGGCATTACGCCGGCCACCGCCAAATAAAATATCGCATAGATTACACCGCAGGTAATCACCGATCCCAAAATCGCTTTTTTCTGATCGTGGATCGGGAAAGTGCCTTCCTCGACCAGAGCCGGAACAGTTTCAAAACCAAAATACGGCGTGATCAGAAACGCCGCGCCGACCGCCCAGCCGACCCATTGCGCTTTGTCCGTGCCGGCGCCGCCCAGAGCGGTGGAGAAAAAGCCGCTGAAATTGGCCAGCGACCACTGTCCGGAGAAAAACAATAAGAGCGCGGTCAAACATATACCGCCGATTGCGCAAAACAGCATATAGGTCTGTACTTTGCCGGCGATTACATTTTTGGCCAGAGACAAGGCAAACCAGGCAAATAAAGAAACTATGCCAATGCCGAGCATCGTCGTATCCGACCAGCCGAAATTAAATTGAAAATTGAGCCAGTCAATAATGCCCAGCGTACCGGCGGCCGGCACCGCGATCCACGCGCACATAATCAACCAGCTTGACCAAAAACCCATATGCTTATTCAAGCCGATAGTATTGAAAACCAGCGAAGACCCGGCGCTGGGCAGCATCGTGGAAAGCTCCGCGTAAATAAACGCGATTGGCAGACAGGCTAGGGTCATTAAGATGTAGGCCAAAAAAGTCGCCGGGCCGCAATACGACAGAAAAATGCCGTCCCAATAACACATGAAAGTAAAAATCGCTCCGGTCGCCAGAGCATATACATACAGCAGACTCAGCGATTTTTTGAGCGCGTACTTTCCTCCTTCTATAATACTGCTATCTTTTTGCATCGTTCGCCTCCTAAATTTATTTGCCCTGCGAATACTTTGCCGCAAATACCTAAAGCTGTTCCCGCAAATACTCTTCCGCCAGCCGCACGCTGCCGTCCGTGTAACCGACGCTAAGAGCTTTGACCGGAGTGCTCTCGCTGTGGCTGGTCAGCCAGGCGAGCAGCTGCAGACGCCGCTGCAAGATAAAAGTGTCAATCATAGCCAGATCTTTTTTTTCTAATTCGAGCACACGATGATAACCTTCCAGCCAATTCTCAACCAAATGTTTGGTGATCGGCTTGTGTTCGATAAAACTGACCGCCGAAGCCAGATCATGCAAAAACCAGCCAAAGCCGCAATCGTCAAAATCAATAACCTTGATCGTGATGCCGTCGACCAAAAGATTGGCCAGACGCAGATCGGCGTGGATCAAGCCAAAATTCCAGCGGTTCTGGCCGTAACGCTTTAATTTTTTCTGAATGATCTCCGCGGCGCGTTCTAAAATCGCGGTTTTTTCCATATCGAGATCAGGCGCGGCCTGCCAGCGGCCCCAGCGCGGATTGCGGCCAAGCATCGTGTCGTAATCCCAGACAAAGCGTTTGAGTTTCGGCGCGAGCGACCAATCTCTCGTGTAGCGGTGCAGATAAGCGGTAATCTCGCCGAGATCATAAAAACTGTGTAAAATTTCTTTTTCGTCATTTTCGTCGGGCGCTTGGCCGGTCAAAAATTTGTAAAGCACGCAGGTGTATTCTGCCGCGGCCAACGGACTGCGGATATATTGAATATATTCGCCGTTCACGCCTTTGAGCGGTTCGGCCACGACCACCGCGCAATACCGGCGGATACGTTCGACCCAAATCAACTCCGCTTCTATTTCCTCAATAGGATGATAACCCGGACGGCTGATGCGCAAAACCACTTTAGAGTCACCGTTTTGCACCAGGTATGTAATATTCTCTGACAGTTGCAGCAGCTTGGCCTTCCAGCCGTTCAGCCCAAATTTCGGCAAAGCGTCTTTGGCCAGACTGTCAAATAATTTTTCATTCAACGCGACTGTGGTTGTCATGATCTCAAAATATCCTCTCTGGCTTCTTTGATGCCCGCGCCCAAACGTTCGAGCAATTCGTCGCAGTATTCTTTCGTGCAAAGCAGACCGGGCTTGAATTGCAGCACGCTGTTATCCAGCATAGAGTAAATCGCCCACACGCCATGCTTGCGGTAAAGCCGCTGCATGACAGGTATAGCGCCTTTCGCTCCGGCAAATTTCAAACCCATAATCAAACCGTTTTGGCGTATTTCTATAAAGGTGTCGGGATTTTCTCTTTTGATTTTTTCTAAACCGGCGCGCAAATATTCAGCCACAAAATGCACATTGTTGATCGTTTCTTGACGCTGTAAAATCTCCAGCACTTTTCGAGCGACAATACAGCCCAATTCTGTTCCGCCAAATGTAGACATGTGCGCACTGCCGTCAATAGTCAGCCACTTGGCGGCACGGTCGTTCATAATCACCGCGGAGATCGGATAAATGCCGCCGCCAAAACCTTTGGAAGTAACGATAATATCCGGCGCAACTCCGTAAGTGGAAACACACCACATCTGGCCGCTGCGCATTAGGCCGGTCTGCACTTCATCGGCAATGTAAAGCGCGCCGTATTTTTCACAAAGTTTTTTGATCGCTGGCAAATAACCGTCTTGAGGCAGCGGAAAACCATAAGTCGCGGGAATAGTTTCCATGATTACGCAGGCGGCGTCGCCTTTGCTCAATTCTCTTTCCATAGCGCCGATATCATTAAAAGGCACTTTGACATTTTCATCTTCGCCGCGCTCGGCCAGAAATATTTTGGCATAACGTTCCGCGCCGGCCGCCACAGCCAGACCGGTGTGTCCGTGATAGCAATTCTGCACTGAAACAATTTTCCTGCGGCCTGTCGCGCAGCGGGCTGTTTTAAGTGCGAGATCCACCGCTTCCGCGCCGGCCGCGCCAAAGATCGCGTGCGTCAGACCGGCCGAAACTTTGACGAGTTCTTTCGCCAGCGCCGCTTTTTGCGGCGAAGGAAAATGATGATTGCCAATGTCATATTCCTCCAGACCTTTGATCAAAGCCTCCATAATTTCCGGATTGCGATGGCCGAGACTAAATGTGCCGCCATTAATATGCACGTCCATCAGCCGCTGGCCGTCCAGGTCCCAAAAATAATAACCCTCTCTTTTGCCCATGACAAAATTGATGCCCAGGTCCTGCCATTCCTGCGTTTTGCCGGTGTTCCAGTATTGCAGAGAGTCCGCGATTACTTGTTCCTTGACGCTGGTCATGTTTTTCTCCTTTTTATTTTATTACATTTTTGTAGTCTTATTTAATCTTTATACTTTTTCGTATAAAATTTGCGCGGAGTATACATATTTGGCATTGGCTTGTCAAGCGTTTTTTTACAGGGAAATTTTTAATTTAGAAATAAACGTTTTAATTCACGCGGTAAACATCGTAAACGTCTTTGACTTTTTTTAGGACGCCCATCAAATGCAGCAGTTGCTCAAGACCGGTGATATCCACCAACAAATGAATTTTACATTCACCCTGTCCGCTCTTGCGCGCCGTGGCTTCCTGCACATTCAGTCCGCTGTCGGACACCACATTGAGAATGTCTTTGAAAATACCGACGCGGTCAAAGCCGG
>BGZN01000102.1 GCA_003864455.1 Candidatus Termititenax aidoneus
TTTCCGCGGAAATCGCGCGCCAGTATCAGATTATCAAAGACAAAAAGCAGAATATTTCTATCGACTATGCGGTTATGGAAAAAGAAGCGGCCAATATGGAATTGCTGCCCGCGCCGACCGCTCTGGAGTGGAATGATGTCGGCGGCTGGATCGCGCTGCGCAAATACTATCCGGCGGACGCGCAGAATAATTTAGTTTTAAATTACGCGCGCGAAAAAATCGAGATTTCCGGTCTGCGCGATTTGCTGGTCGTGAATACGGAAAACGGCATTTTGCTTTGTCCACAGGATCAGGCGCAGAGAGCCAAAGAAATTATTGCCGGCCTGGAAAAAAAACTGACTGCGGAAACCATAGACTGCCGAAATGTAATTATCGAAAACCTCACGGCGCGTTATATTGGCGTGATCGGGTTAACCGGAATTAAAGTGAATTACCGCGCTGGCCGATTGGAAATTAAAAAACTGTAAAATTCTTTATCTCGTCCACTGGTGAGTTGGCGCAGCATTTTTAGCAGAATTTTGCGGGACTTATGATCCAGCCGGCCGATTCGCTCCAGTAGTTCCTGTTCATTGGCCGGGGAAACAGCGCGCGCGGCGATTTTAGGTTTGGTCTTGGCCAAGTCTTTAAACCACCAATTCATGTCTAGGCCGTAAGCTTGATTGATCCGGATCAGCGTAGCCAGATGCGGCAATTGTCGGCCTTTGAGCAGCCGGTAATACTGGGCATAATCCAAATCCAAAAAATCAGCGCTTTCCTCCAGGGTCTTGTGGTTTTTGGAACGCAACTGCTCCAATTTTTTGCTGATCAAAGATTTTAGATTTTGTTCAATGGTTTTACTGTCCATATAACATATCCTTTCTTATGTGATTTGCTCATAAGCATAACAACTGCCTGAATTTGTACTATTGATAGAGTGCATATTGCATTTCGTCATAAAAATGCTATAATTATTCCAACTAATTTAAAGGGGGTATGTATATGGCGAGTGATTACAGCAGTGTTTATGACGGCATAGCGAGCAAAGAGCCGTTGTCGGCGGAAAAGGTAACCTTGGCGCTGAATCAGATGGAAAAAGTGGCCAATAAAGTATCCAAGGCGGAATGGGACGCAAATGCTAGTGGTGAACGGACCAGCGACAGCAAATACCCTAGCTGCATGGCGGTCAATAGCGCAGTCGAAGCGATCAGCAGCAAGTTGACCAGCAGTGCCGGTACGCTTACTTCTAGTATTGCGGCAATGGACACCGCCGCAGAGAAAGCAGCCAACAGGATCAAGACAACCGCGACGGCAGATGCGGACAAGTGGGAGGCCAATAAGACCAATGACAATAAATACCCCAGTTGTGCGGTGGTCAATAGTGTAGTCTCGGCAGTGTCTGTGGGCGCGGAAAGGGTGGCTAACAGAATAGACACCACGGAATGGGACAACAATTATGACGATGACAACCTATATCCCACCTGCGGGGCGGTTACTCATGCGGTCAATTCCGCAGTTGGGGGAGTTAACGCCGCGATCTCAACTGTCAATGGCAATATCACGACTGTCGGAGGCAAGATCTCGACTGTCGAGAGCACGCTTTCGGCACTGTCCGGCGCGGCGGAAAAAACAGTCAACAAAGTGTCTTCAATAACAACGGAGAATAAGATCAGCACAACCTTATACCCCAACTGCGCGGCGGCGCAGGCGGCTATCACAACGGCTGTTAATGATTTAAAGATCGCTAACGCTAGATCAACTTATGTGTCCAGCGGCTCGACACACAATGAATATCCGACGGCCAAGGCGGTATATGATGCCTTCTGGAATCGATTTAATTTGCTTTGATCCGGAGAAAAATTTTAGCAAAGGGGTGAAATATGGCGGATTATGAGGGCATAGAGGCGGGCAAAGTAGCCTATGCGCGAGACATAACAACTGCTTTGAACAAAATGGAAAAAGTGGACTATAAAATAACCACCGCGAATGAATGGGACAGCAATGCCAATAAGACCAGCGAGGATAAATACCCCGCCTGCAATATTGTCAGCGCCGCGGTCGCGGCGGTGGTTACGTCTATCGATACCCAGATTTCAGGATTATCTAGCCAGGCGATTGCGGTAGATAACACTACGGAAAAGACAGCCAATAAAGTTACGACAGGCGCCTGGGCAGACAATGCGGACAGTGATGACAAGTATCCCAGCTGCGGAGCGGTCAGTCAGGCGCTCACGGGAACAAGCGGCCTTGAGCAAAGAGCCAACCTAGTGAAAAATATAGAAGGCAAAGAGGGCTGGAAACAAAATACGCTGAACAATAACAAATACCCCAGCTGCAAGTCTGCCAGTACCGCGGTCGGCGCGATCAATGCTGCGCTCGACACGATCAATACCGCCAAGATCGGGGAGATTGACGAGTCGGTCGGCAATATTAGCGGGGATATCGAGGAGTTGGACAGTGATCCGAAAAACACAGGAAATAAAATTGAAAAGACGGCAAATAAACTCACGACAGGCACACTGGAAAGCTCTGTGAGCGATGCGGCCAAATATCCCAGCTGCAAGGTGTTTGCTGAGGCTGTAACTGCGGGTCTTGATACAGTAACGTTTAACAAAAACGCAAGAGTAGAAACGATCTCTGTATACTCAAACGACGCTCAGCTCCCGACGGCTGAAGCGGTGTATGAATTGTGGAATTTTCTGCATGCGAGTTTTAGCGTCGCGCATGATTACGAAGTCGCCGTCTCACAGGTAACGGCAGAGGATTTTCTGGCGGTCATGGGTTACTGCAATGGCGGCAGCGGGACACGTCCGGTGTATAATGTTCGCTGGTACGAGGCCGCGCAGTATTGCGCTTACAAGACATTGACCGCCGGCGATGTGCCGCAGGCGGTCAAGGACCATATAACGCGGTATTACCTTGTGGATAAATCAAGTTTTGCCAGCCAAAACGCAAGCGGTTACACTCCAGAAAATGGCGATAAATGCCGCAATTATCTAAAATATGCTCTGATCACACCTGGATGTTATCGTCTGCCGACCAAAGCGGAGTGGAACGCTAAATATGGCGACGCTGATATATGGAACAGGAAAACACCGAATTATGTTTACACCGGCACTATAAATTGGTGGGACTGGTGCATGGACGGCAATGAGTCAACAAAGCTGCAACTGGGCGGCAAGGATATTAAATATGGCGCTTATAACTCTAAGCGTGTGACATGCGGTTTTTGCTCGAATCGAGTTTATCCCGAGCACGGTGTTTCCTACACAGCCTACTACGCGTACACCACCGATAATAATCCCAACAGCCGTGCAAACTGGGACCCTTTCGACGGCAGCGATAATGACACACAAGGCATACGCCTCGCTAGAACTATTTTAGCATCCTAGCATGACTTGGTATCTTTCGACGGCTTTGCGTGAGACAGTAAAGCGCTGGCCAAAGCCGCCGGAAATCCGCGCGCTTACCCCAGCTCCCAATTCGGCCGCGCTTGTATATTCAGCGGCGCAAAGTCTTTGGCCTGCCATTGTTGTATAGCAGCTCCGGCGATCATCGCCGCGTTGTCCGTGCAAAAGGTTAGGTCTGGCAGATGTATGTACCGCTTTTGTTTTAAGCCTGCGGCGGCCAGCGTCCGGCGCAAGGTTTGATTGGCCGCCACGCCGCCGGCCAGATAAATATGCTCAATATTATGTTTTTGCGCGGCGGCCAGT
>BGZN01000103.1 GCA_003864455.1 Candidatus Termititenax aidoneus
ACGGACGAAAGTTTGCTGGAAAAGCGGCTTAACTTGCCGGTTAAGCCGCCGCTGGCTAAAGCCAGCATGGTTAAAAAAGACAAAAGTATTTTAACACAAAAACAAAGGAGAAAAATTATGACAAAGCGAGACAGAACAGGAGAGCCGGTGGAGAATGGGGAGCTGGATAACGAGGAGCAGGAAAGTAACGCGGCAGAAAACGGTGTACAGCAGGATACGCTGGTCGAGCTGGGACAGGATGAACTCGAGGAGATAAGCGCGCTAAAGAAAAAATATCTCAAAATCCTGACCAAAGAACTCAAGCCCAGCGAAAAGGAAAAAGGCCAGCGGGAAATCACAAATCACCATGCGCTCTGGAAACACATCGAGGCGTATTTTGTGGCGAATGAAGTCGCCAAAGAAAAAGGCGCCGAGGTAAGTTTGCTGGAAAGTTTTTCGCAACGCATGGCCGCAGCTTCGCTGAAATTCAAGGAAAACACAAAGACATCGACCTTATTCGGAGAACTTTCGTCTAATGCGAAATTCTCGCAGGATTTATACACCGTGAACGGCGGAAGGTGGTAACCATGCTCACGGTTAAATTTTCTGGGCAAATCAAGTTCGAGCCGCGCTGCGGCGATTGCATATATCTCAAGTCGGGCCGCAAATCGTCTGACCGGCTTGAGCTGGACGATCCGGACGAGTGCACATGCGAGGATATAGCCGACGAGTGCCCGGAAGTGCTGAAAGTAACCGAAGCTATCCGGGCACGGGATATCGAGAGTGTGGAGGTGTCGGCATGACCGCCCTCGACCAGTGGCTAAAGGAGCGGCAAAGCGGCATCGGCGGCAGCGACGCCTCGGCGGTTATCGGTTGTAACCCGTGGCGGACAAATCAGGAGCTTTACGATCTTAAGACCGGGCAGGCCGCCGTGCCGGAAATCTTGAACGAGGAAGCGGTGAAGTATGGCCTTGCGGCGGAAGCTCCGCTGCGCGAACTCTTTGCGCTGGATTATCCGCGATACGAGGTCTATCACGCAGAATACGAGATACACCGGCACGCGGAATATCCGTTCCTGCTTGGGACATATGACGGCATTCTCACGGACAAAGAGACCGGCGAGCGCGGTATTTTAGAAATCAAGACCACGACGATAACCAAGTCCATGCTGTGGGAAAAGTGGAACGATAAAGTGCCGCAGAATTATTTTGTGCAGGTGCTCCATTACCTGCTGGTGTCCGGTTTCAGCTTCGCCATTTTGTGCGCGCAACTCAAGACAGAATGGGGCGACGGGGTGCGCAAGATAATACGGCATTACGAATTCCGCCGCGCCGACCACGAAGCGGACATTGAGTATTTAAAAAATGCCGAAATAGATTTTTGGCAGAACAATGTACTGAAGCGCGTGCGGCCGGCACTGATACTGCCGCAAATATAAAACAGAAAAGGAGAAAAGATTATGGCAGAAAATAGTTTGACATTAGTAGTAACAGACGAAGCGCTACTCAAAGAGGTAACGTTTAACTACGAACAGCTCAAAAACGCGCTGTCCGCGCGGCTGGAGAAGTATAACAAGCTGGTGGTTACAGAGGATGCGATCAACGCGGCAAAAACAGACCGCGCCGGGCTCAACAAACTGGAAAAATCGCTGGCGGACAAGCAGAAAGAAATTCAGCAGAAACTGCTCGGCGGCTTTGATACGAAACTCAAGGAACTGCGCGGCATGGTGTCCGAGGCCAGCGGCAGCATAGACAGTCAGGTCAAAAAATTTGAGCAAATCGAAAAAGATGCAAAAAAAGCAGACATTGAAAGCATTTATGCCGATAACGTCGGCGAATTGTCTGCCCTGCTGCCGTTCGGCCGGCTGTTTCAGGCAAGCTGGCTGAACAAGACCGCAAAAATTGCCGCCATCGAAAAGGAGCTGCTGGAGAAAATCGAGATGGTGCGCAAAGACCTAACAGTCATAGACAGCCTGAAAGTCGATCCGGACATTGCCGTCGCCGTAAAAGATTTTTACCTTGAAACATTGAATCTGTCACAGGCTCTGGCCAGAAAATCATATCTTGAACAGCAAAAGGTAAATCTAGCCGCGTTAAAAGCCAAGACTGATATTCAGAATGCGACTGCCGGACAGTCAGAACCGATACAAAAACTTGGCGCGGCATTGCAGGACGTAATTCAAGATGCCGCCGATGCCGTACAACTTGAGCAAATAGATTTTCGCATCTGGGTTACGCCGGAACAGAAACTGTCGGTCAAGGAATTTTTGCAAACAAACAAAATTAAATACGGAAAGGTGGAATAAATTATGGCAACAAATACATTAGCGCAAAAGAAACAAACGTTCAGCGAATTTATGGCTGGCAATCTGGCCAAGCAAAAGGTAGCAGAGGTGATCGGCGGCAAGGACGGGCAAAGATTCATAACGTCCATCGTCAGCGCGGTATCGACCAATTACACGCTGCAAAACTGCGAGCCGTGGTCAATCCTATCGTCCGCAATGATCGGCGAGGCGTTAAAGCTCTCCCCCAGCCCACAAATGGGGCATTATTATCTCGTGCCCTATTCCGGCAAAGCCCAGTTCCAGATGGGATATAAAGGCTATATCCAGCTTGCTCTACGCTCCGGTCGCTACCGCGACATCGACGCGATAGAAATCAAGGACGGCGAGTTTAAAGGTCTGGACAAGAATACCGGCAAGCCCGTTTTTGAATTTATATCAGACCCAGAGCAGCGTGAGGCGCTGGCGGTCGTGGGCTATCTCGCCTATTTTGAAACCACCAGCGGCTTTGTGAAAAAAATCTACTGGACGCGCTCCAAAATGGAAGCGCACGGAAAAAAATATTCGAAGTCCTATAACTCATTCTGGGGAAAAGACGAGGACGGATTTAACGGGCAAGCCCTAAAGACCGTACTCAAGCAATTATTAAGCCGCTGGGGTTTGCTTTCCATAGACATGCAGCGCGCTATCGAATCTGAAAGCGACGAAGTGTTGCCTTACGATATTCCGTCGCAGACCACGCAGCCGAAACAAAAGAGTGAAAAGCCCCAAAAAACAATAGATGTGCAACAGTCGCCGGAAAATGCGGAAACGCCGGTGGACGACGACCCGTTTGCGGATTGCGCGGAATAGATTTTTGGTTATGCAAACCGCGGCGGTATTCCCCCGATGCCGCCGCGGCCAGACGAACGGAGCAAAAATAAATGAATAACAACAAAGAAATTATTGAGTTGTTAAAAGCCATACAGTTTCAGCTAGCTGTATTGATTGGAGTGATTATTGGCACTCTGTTTCGGGCAACCGCCGCTGGATTTTTTATCGCGAGGGTGTGAGTGAGTTAAAAAACCATAAAGGAGAAAACTAAAATGACGGACAGTAAAAAATATTCGTTGGTTGAAACAGATTTTAAGATGCATCTAGGCATTAAATTATTCCGCATAAAAGCGGAGATAACTTTTAGTACGAAATTAGGAACTGTTGAAGCTGGAGAACTTGGCGGCTACATCGAGAAAGAGCAGAACCTATCCCAGTGCGGCAACGCGTGGGTGTACGGCAACGCGTGGGTGTACGGCAACGCGGAAGTGTACGGCAACGCGGAAGTGTACGGCGACGCGGAAGTGTGCGGCAACGCGAAAGTGTACGGCAACGCGAAAGTGTACGGCGACGCGGAAGTGTACGGCGACGCGAAAGTGTACGGCAACGCG
>BGZN01000104.1 GCA_003864455.1 Candidatus Termititenax aidoneus
ACGATTTTTGCCAATAAATGGCTGCATGTTTTTACGGCTTCCGCCGCCGAACGGGAAATGTATTTGCATCACGAACTGGAAAATATCGGCTGGAGTTTCAAACTGCGCGCTTTAAGCGGCTATGGCGTGCGGACAGCGGAGGAATTGTTGAGCCAGAAAGACAATTTCCTGCGCGAGATGCTCTCCGGCCTGCAGTGGCATGAGTTGGGGCACGGCATTGTCATCAATGAATTGTTGAGCCGGAAAGACTCAGCTTTTGGCGAGGCGCTGGCCGTGCTCGGTGCCAATATTATCGCGGTTTTTAAAGAGCTGCTGGCAGACTGGGCGCCGCCGCGCCAAAAACTGCAGGGGCCGCTGCATTATTTTTGTACGGTTTCTCAGCGCGACGCGAATATTGCCGCGCGTCAAATCGCAGTGTATCTTTCGGACAATTGGTTTCTCGGCGAGCAGGACGACAATTCTTTTGCCAATCATTCGGAGATCACCGCCGCGCTTTTGCTCAAATATCTGGGCGCGTGCCGCAGCGTGGATTTTGCCGGACTGCGCCGCGAGCTGACGGATCAACGCGGCATTTTTTATCATGTTTTGAGCGAATACAAACGCATTTCGTTTTATCTGGAAAAACTCATTAAGGCCGTGGATTTTGTCTGCGGCGGCCGCAAAGTCAATTTTGCGGAGTTGAGCAAAATCTATATTCAAAAAGTCCGTCTCATCGAAAAAGAATATCCGGTGCGCTCGCTGGAATTTCAGGTGCATTTTTGGGCGAAAATTTTGGAGGATTTGCCGTCGCTCAACGCCACGCTGCTGGCGGAGATGAAAAATTATTTGGCGGAAGAAAATAAAAGGTTTCACCAATTTTTGCTGCGTGAATATTTGCCGCCGAATAATTACCAGACTTTGCGCGAGTATATCTGCCAGGAATTAAAAAACAAAGGTTTTTACGCGCCGCCGGATAAAATAGAGTTAGACGAATTGTTGCGGTATTTTCAGGCTGCTTAGTATTTGCGCAGGGTTTGGTAAATGTTTATGCTAGAGTGTTTAATGGCGGCAAGCTGCTGGAGCAAATCAAGTTTAGTTTCTGCCGGCAGTTCTTTGCGGTAGGCGGCCAGAAATTGGCGGGGTTGAATATTTTCATCAAAGAAAAACAGTGTGGGGCGGACTTTTAAAGCCGCGGCGATTTTTTCGATCATCTCCAGCGAAGGAAACTTTTTGCCGATCTCGATCTCGCTGATATAGCCGACCGAAGTGTCGCAGAGTTCCGAGAGCCGCATTTGCGAAATGCCGGTTTCTCTGCGGATTTTTTTGAGATTATGGGTGAATATTTTTTGTAAAATCATTTAATCATGCTAATAGCACAGGGTCGCATTGACAACTTGCTTTAGGCGTATTATAATATTGTATAATGCTGATAGAGAAGTAACTATAGCTGTTGTTTATTGTTTGATTTTAAAGGGGGTATTTTTATGGCAGATAATTACACGGATACAACAGACCAGGATTTTACGACGGGGAATTACAATATCGCCACTGGCAAAAACCTTTCGGCTGCGGGCGTGAGGAACGCCTTGCATACCAAAGAAAATGTGGCGAATAAAACAGTTACTGTAGACAGCAGTTCTACTGACGCGCAATATCCTTCGGCAAAAGCGGTTTATGGTACGGTCAACACCGGTCTGTCCGCCAAGCAAAATAAAATCGCCGCGGGCATAGCTAATGACATTGTGGCTTATTCCGGTACGGCAGGCACATTTGGCACATTGACCAGAACTACAACTCTGGAGACTAACGCAACCAGCGCCAGTGATGACAAAATACCCACAGAAAAAGCCGTGGCGACCGCCTTGGACGACAAAGAAAGCACGAGTAATAAAGCCACGTCGATTAGTGACACCAACAAAGATGATGCGGTTAAGTATCCAACAATCGGGGCGGTAACGACCTGGGCAGAAAGCACGAGCAATAAAGCCACGTCGATTATTGACACCAACAAAAGTGATACGACCAAATATCCAACGATTGGGGCGGTAACGGCCTGGGCAGACAATGCTAAACAAGACAAGTTGACCGCCGCGCAGTTAACTCTGCTGGATTCACTGAGCACGCTGAGCTTTTTTCCGAAAGGCACGATACTGCCTATTACCTCCATGGCCTGGGACGAAGCTAGCACGGAATTCAAAAAGGTCTGGAAGATTTGCGACGGAGCGGCCGGCAGCGGCACGATCAATCTTGTTGGTAAGTTTATACGCGGCGGCGCCTACGCTGATTATGGTACGACTGGCGGTACGGATACCGCGCAGGTGCCGAGGCACGCGCACAAACATAAACATGCTGACCATACAGGCGAACTTCATAGTGATTCTCCCGGCACTGCTAGGGGCGGCGCTCCGCTTTATGGGAGTGGTGTGTTTACCTCATATACAAAGTCAATGTGGTCAAGTGAGAGTAGTGACAACATTAGCGGATCCGCAGTGAACTTTAAGGCCTCACACAATGAGGACGAAACGTATGCAGGTGTGGAAAACGCTGACAATCGTCCGGTTTTTTATACGCTGATATTTATTCAGAAAGTGGTGTAACAGAAAGCATTGCGGTATTTTCAGGAGCAGGCTAAAATTTCCTAACTATGGCAGAAATCGACATCAATAGTTTATCCGAGCCGGAAATGCGCCTCAAAAAAATGCAGGATATGCGCGCGGCTGGCGACGAGCCGTATAAATACTCCGCTGAGCGCAGCGCGTGCATTGCGGATTTGCTGCAAAAATATGAGCCGCTAAAACCGGAAGAAGAATCTGCGGAAACTTATCAAATCACCGGACGCGTCGTTGCCAAACGCGGCCACGGCAAAGCGTCTTTTGGCAATGTTTTGGATCAGAGTGGCAAACTGCAGTATTACGCCAAAGTAGACCTGCTCGGCGGACCGGCCTATCACAAACTTTTGCATGGCGTTGATCTGGGCGATTTTATCTGGGCTTCCGGTAAGATATTCCGCACCCAGCGCGGCGAGCTGTCTATCAAGCTGGAAAAATTTGAAATACTGACCAAAGCTCTGCTGCCCCTGCCGGAAAAATTTCACGGCCTGACCGACAAAGAAACACGCTACCGCCAGCGTTATCTGGACTTGATTGCCAATCCTGAAGTAAAAGACGTTTTTCAAAAACGCAGTAAAATTTTGCGCCTGGTGCGCGAACTGCTGGACGGCGAGGGGTTTATCGAAGTGGAAACGCCGGTGCTGCAAATGATCCCGGGCGGCGCGGCGGCACGGCCGTTTAAAACTTTTCACAACGCGCTGTCTATGGAATTGTATTTGCGCATCTCGCTGGAATTGCCGCTCAAACGGCTGATCGTCGGCGGTTTTGAAAAAGTTTACGAAATCGGCCGGGTGTTCCGCAACGAAGGCATTTCTTACAAACACAATCCCGAATACACTTTGCTGGAATTGTATCAGGCCTACACGGACTGCGAGGGTATGCTGCTCCTGACCGAGCGGTTAATATCCGGCGCGGTCAAAGCAACTATAAATTTACTGCCCTGCGGCGAGGACTTCACAGTAATTTCGC
>BGZN01000105.1 GCA_003864455.1 Candidatus Termititenax aidoneus
TTTGCACGATACCGGCGACACCAGCCCCGCGCTGCATTTTAATTTTACGCGCAAAAAAATCCTGCCGATCGGTTCGATAACCAGCGAGTATTTTATCCGGCTAAAAGTTAAGGACGAGCCAGGTGTGCTGGCCGCGGTGTCTAGGATTTGCGTTGGCAACAAAGTGAGCATCAAAGCCGTGCAGCAAAAAGACGCAGACAGCGTGGCCAATCTAGTCATTATCACGCATTTGGTGCAGGAAGCGCCGCTGCAAAGAGCGGTACGGCAAATCAGCGCGCTGAAGCAGGTGCTGGAAGTCAGCTCGGTGATCAGAGCCGGCTTATGAAAATCGCGCTGATCCTCGCGGCAGGCGGTCAGGGCAGACGTTTTGGCCGGAACAAGCAGTTGTTTTTGCATAAAAACAAGCCGCTTTTTATTCATACTATAGAAAAATTCCAAAAACAGAAAATAGGCCAGCTGATCATTGCCGCCGGGGAAGCAAAAAAATTTCAGCGGCTTTTAGAAAAATATAAAATCAAAGGCGCGGCGGTAGTGGCCGGCGGCGTGGAACGCTGCGATTCTATACGCCATGGTTTGGCCGCGCTGCGCGGGGATATTACGCATGTGTTTATTCATGACGGCGCGCGGCCGAATGTGACAGACAGTCTGGTCGCGCGGCTGAAAAAGGCTTTGCGAAAACATGCCGCTGTAATACCGGTAATTCCTGTGGCGGATACTATAAAAGTGGTGAAAAACAACAAGATTCTGGCCACGCCGCGGCGCGCCGAACTTTTTGCCGCGCAGACACCGCAGTGTTTCCGCAAGGATATTATTCTTAAAGCCTATGCTAAAATAAATCCGCAAAACTGCACAGATGACGCGATGCTGGTGGAAAAACTCGGCCTGCCGGTTTACACCGTGCCTGGCGAGGCGGACAATATCAAAATTACGACTAGAGAAGATTTGAAATATATAGTTTAAATAGATTAATTAATTTTAGTGACTTATTTTGATTTTCCGTAAGTCTTTTTGGATTTGTTTTTGCAAATCATTTAAATTTTTAAATTTTATGATCGGCCGCAAATATTCCTGCAAAAACAAAACGGCTTTTTGGCCGTAAAGATTGCCGCTGAATCCCAACAAATGCGCTTCAATAGCGTTCCGGCCGATAAATATGGCGGCGGAGTAAAGTTTGTTTTGAGCGATTGCCTCGCCGCGGTACACACCGTCGCGCGGCACGAGTTTTTGCAGATAATTTAGTTTAAGGTTAATGGTTGGAAAACCCAGTTTGCGCCCTAATCGTTTGCCGCGGACTACTTTGCCATTGAGCTGATAGTCGCGCCCCAGCAATTCATTGGCCTGCTCAATTTGGCCGTCATACAAATAAGCGCGTATTGCCGAGCTGCGCACAGTTTCTTTTTGGTAAACGTATTCGGGAATTTCCGTAACCGCGATTTTATATTTTTGGCCGAGTTTGCGGAGCGTGGCAACATTGCCCTGCCGCTGCCAGCCAAAATGAAAATCATGCCCGACAATAATTTCCGTGGGATTATATTTTTGTTTCAGCCAGACTATAAAATTTTCCGGCGTGAGACGGGCGCGGCGCGGCGTAAATTTAAATTCAGCTAGATTGCCGATCAGGTCCTTTTTTTCCGCTGGCGTGGTCAGCAATTCAAGGTCAGGATTGGGGTGGGGCGTGATCGTCAAAACCAGATGCGCTTTTTCGATGACCTTTTGATGGCCGCGGTGCACGCCGTCAAAAAGCACATCTTTGCCATCATTGCGCACATTTGGTCCGCCCGAACCGGCTGCGGCAGTTTTGCTTTCATCTTCGGCTTGCTCGGCCTGCGCGCGCAATTGCCCTAAATCCAATTCATAGGCCGGCGGCAACTGCGCGCGGATAAAACGCGTTACCTGATTGATCTCTTCATCGGAAACAAAGACGCCCTGTACGCGCCGGATCTGCCGCGCGCCGAGCGGCGAATAAAGCATATCGCCTTTGCCGAGCAGTTTTTCCGCGCCCATGCCGTCGATAATCGTGCGCGAGTCGATTTGTGACTTGACGGCAAAAGCGACGCGGGACGGCACATTGGCTTTGATCAAGCCGGTAATTACATCCACCGACGGACGCTGTGTGGCGATCACTAAATGCAGACCGGCCGCGCGGCCTTTGGCGGCCAGACGATTGATAGACTCTTCCACAGTTTTGGAAGCGACCAGCATCAAATCCGCCAGCTCGTCAATAATTATCACCACATACGGCAAATGCTTACCCGGCCGGCGGTTAAAATCCTCGATATTGCGCGCGCCGACTTTTTTAAATTCCTCGTAGCGGTTTTCCATCTCCGGCAGCGCCCAGTGTTTCAAAACTATTTGCGCCATTTGCGCGTCGTCGACCACCGGCGCGACCAGATGCGGCAGATCGCTGTAAACGCTCAGTTCCACTTTTTTGGGATCGATCAGCACAAAACGCACATCCTGCGGTGCGGATTTGAGCAGTATGGACATGATCAGCGAATTGACGCAGACCGATTTGCCAGAGCCGGTCGCGCCGGCGATGAGCAGATGCGGCATATCTGGCAAAGCGCAAAAAACCGGACTGCCGGCTATATCCAGACCCAGAGCCGTGGTCAGTGGATGACGGCCAAATTCCGGCTGGCCGGCCAGTTCGGAAAGATTAACCGGACGCGAGATCTGATTGGGAACTTCAATGCCGACCACCGACTTGCCGGGCACTGGCGCCTCGATACGCACCGCCGCGGCCATATTCAAAGAAATATCATCGGCTAAACTGGCGATTTTATTCACGCGCACGCCGTGGCCGGGCGTCAATTCATAACGTGTTACCGACGGACCCTGGCAAACATTGGTCACCGCGGCCTTGACGTTAAAACTGGCCAATGTGTTTTCCAATAACTGTTTGTCCTGATAAAACTGCGCCGCTTGCCTGCGCTGGGTCTCGCGCGGATCGACAGGCGGCCGCAGGAGTTTTAAAGGCGGAAATTTATAATTGCCGGCCTTGCTGACATATTTGGGCGGTGGTGGTTTAGGCGCGGCTGCGGCCGCCGCTCTGGTCTGCCGTGCCGCCGGTTTAGGCGGAACAACTTGCTGCCGCGCGGACGGCGCTGGCCGGGGCGCGCGCGGAGGGAGAGGATTTATTCTCTGCGGTCTGGGCGCGCGCGGCAGAGCCGGACGTTTCGGCGGCGCGCTTTCGCTGACAAAAGTTTTATACAAAAAAAACACAAAATTTTTCACCGTGCAGTTGAGCATCAAAAGCACGGACAGCCAGAGCAAGATCAAGAGGCAAACATAAGCGCCGATCGCGCCAAAATAATCCGTGAGAGCACTCGCTACAAAACCACCCAGCACGCCGCCGTGCCAGGGAAAAAGCTCGCACATCGCGCTAAAGACCAGCAAAAAAAGCGCCGCGCCGCCGATACGCCAGCCGGAATGTTTAATTCTTTGCCGGAAAATCAGCCAGACAATTATCAAAAGAACCACCGGCGGCACGGCGTACAGGCCGCCG
>BGZN01000106.1 GCA_003864455.1 Candidatus Termititenax aidoneus
ACGTCGAACAAGGCCAGCAATGGGAGGAGTTGAAAAAAGCTAGAAATAATTTGCAAAATCTTTTGGCCAATCCCGATTATCCTATGGCTGAATACGGGCAAAAATCCAGAGAGCTGCGTGAGCGGCTGGTTTCTGTCTATCTGGGCTTTACTTTCCCCAAAGGCAAAAGCGGCCTGGTCAGGAATATCCTGCGCGGCTCGGCCGATATGTATGACTATCTCATGAGCAGCCAGTTGCTGGCCGAAGCCTCCCAAAAATTAAAAGACAGTCTGCTGAATTACAATGCGGAAAACGTCCTTGATTTTCCGCAAATAATTCAAACTCCGCAGGCGGCGCAGGCGCTGTCTGGCTCTGAAAAATACACGTTAGCGCTGCCGATTTTTGTTGAAAATGTCGGTTTGGTTCAGAAAATAGGTAAAGGTAAGAATGTTGATTATTTGGTGTATGGAGAATATGCCGACAGCGACTCCGGCCAAAAATATCTGGGACTGCGTTTATTGGACGACGCCAATCATGTCATATACACTCAAAATAAAAAATTTAAGGAAACTAGCCGTTCGATCCGGCATTTTGAAAGAGCGCTGGAACAGGGACTTTTGGATTAACTATTTGTAAAATCCAAAAAATTTCCGACTAGATTTTCATTGCAGACGCGGACATCCTCCGGCACGGACAGGACGACCGGCGTAAAATTCCAGATATATTTTATTTGCGCGTGCACGAGCAGCTCGGCAGAGTTTTGCGCCGCGCTGGCCGGCACGGTGAGTATAGCGATTTCCACTTTGCGTTTATTGACCAACTGCTCGTGCGTGGCCACATGATGCAGTTCGGACAACGGATAAATTTTTTTGCCGTTGAGCAGCGTGTCGATTTTAGCCGGGTCATTGTCAAAAAGCGCGATAATATCCAGGCCGTAATCCGCAAAATCCGTGTGTTTGGCCAGCGCGCTACCTAGATTGCCGGCGCCCAGGATAAAAGCCGCTTTTTGTGCTTTGAAACCCAGCAATTGTTCGATAGATTTTTTTAACTCCTTGGTGTTGTAGCCGACATTGCTTTTGCCGCTGGCCGCGCAGAGCGCGATATCTTTGCGCACCTGCGAATCATCGATCTTAAGCAGCTCGGCAATTTGCTGGCTGGAGATATATTCATTCCCTTTAAGCAGGCAGTCGCTCAAAATATAATGATACAAAATCAAACGTTTGATAGCCTTGCCGGAAATTTGGGCGCTCATATTAATTGTTCCGATAGCGTTGTCGCTGCCAGCGCGTATTTTTCGATTTGTGCAGCGGCGGATCTCTCCGCATTTAAAACCGCCGGGCCGCTGGCGCAGCCGCCCTCACAGCACATGACTTCCAGCAAATTACCGGACGGACATTGGCCTTGCCTGGCGTAGACGCGCAGCTCGTTGAGCGTGGTTTTGTTTAGCCCGTTGAACAGCGCGGGTTTGACTGTCGCCGAATCGCCAGTCCACGCCGCCTGCACTGATTTGGCGACGCCGCCGCTGAGCGGAAAACCGCGCGCTTCTCTGGTGGAATGGTAGGCAAAATTTTCTTCCGGCAATTCTTCCGGCTCGATATTCAGCGCGACAAATAACGCGCCGATTTCTTCAAAAGTCAGCACGTAGTCGATATTAGGATTTTGAGCGCTCTCCGTGAATTTAGACAAACAAGGACTGATAAAAACATTGACCATGTCAGGATTTTCGCGACGGACGATTTCAGCCGTATAGTGCAGGGGAGTTTGGGTGCGCGAAACAAAAGGCCGCATTTCCGGCAAATGTTTTTTGACCAATTCATTGTAAGCCGAGCAGCAGGAAGTGGTCATAAATGCTGCGCCGTTTTGCAGACGCTCCGCCAGATCTTGAGCTTCGGTGCGCGCCGTGATTTCCGCGCCTTGTGCGACTTCATAGACCAGCGCGAAACCACTTTTTTTGAGCGCGCTATGCAATTGTCCGGCTGTGCAGGGTATTTGTCCAAGCATAGCCGGCGCGAGCATAGCGCTAACTTTTTTTCCTTCCCTGATTTTTTTGAGCACATCAATGATTTGGCTTTTATTGTGTATTGCGCCAAAAGGACAGGCGACGACGCATCTGCCGCAGGAAATGCATTTTTTGGTGTCGATGCAGGCCAGTCCGCCGCTGTCTTTGGCTATCGCGCCGGTCGGGCAGGCATTTTCACAGGGCACTATGGTTTTGGCTATAGCCTGATACGGACAGGCTTTGATGCACATGCGGCATTTTTTACATTTGGCATTGTCGATGGCTGCGCGGCCACGCACGGTTTTTATGGCGCCAAATTTGCAGGAATTGATGCAGGATTTGGCCACGCAGTTTTGGCAGAGATCGGTGACATAGATAAAACTTTCCGTGCAGCCCTGACAGGCGCTTTGTAAAACGGTCAACGGATTTTCCGCGTTACGCGTTCTGGCTAGAACCTGTGTCGCGTATGTGGATAATTCCACACGCTCATTGTCGTCCTCGATGGCCAGCCCCAGCCCAGCCAGAGTGCGCGAGCGTAGGATTGCTCTTTCTTTGTGAATGCAGCAGCGAAAAGGCACAGGCGAGCCTTTGGGGCGCATGTCATAGGGTATCAAGCGGACATTTTCTGCAAAATTACCGCTGTAAAACGCTTTGATCAAGTAAACTAAAATTTCTCGTTTCAATCTTTGCAGTTCAATGACAGACATCAGCGTGTCCCTTTCAGATGTATTGTATCTCAACTTTCTTAAAATATTTAGCGGTCAAAACCGCCGCGATTTTTTTGACAATATTGCGGCGGATCTCTATCTCGATCGGCAACGCAGGATCGTAATGCGCTTGATTGACTTTTGCGCCCAGCATGATCCGTAAAATATCTGTCTGCAAAATAAAGTCTACTAGATGTCCAGCCGCGTCTTTTTCGGCCAATTTGTCTTTTTCCAAATATTCCAGAGCGCGGGTCAGCGTCAAAATCCCTTCGGTGATCAGGTCGATGCCGGGCATCGTGGAGATTGGCGGCAGGCTGCCGCTTGGCGGCTCGGGCAGGGTGGACACCGGCCTGTCGAGTTCACGGGAAATAATATTTGCCGTGGTTCCGCCACAGATCGCTTTTTTACCGGCAAACCCGTCAAAGATTATGGCGTAATAAGTGTCTTTTTCTTGGTCGTAGGGTGGACCGGTAAAAAGCAAAGCTTCACGGGGATTTCTAAAATAAACCACGCACGCCGAAATATCATCTTTGGGCAGGCCGCGCGGTTCGATGTCCGCCGCGCTTTGCGCGATAATTTTGGCCAGCGCGGAACTGGGCAGGGATTGTTCGGCGGATAAACATTCGGCCAGTTTGTCCAGCAAGCCGTCTTTGCCGAAGCCGCGCGGAT
>BGZN01000107.1 GCA_003864455.1 Candidatus Termititenax aidoneus
ACAAAGACCCCTTTCAAACTCTTGACCAGACCGGTGTGGGACGCATGATGCAGTATGCCATTGAGAACGGCCGCCGCGTGCGCCCGGATTTGAAAATCGGCATTTGCGGCGAGCATGGCGGCGATCCCGACACTGTGCAGTTTTGCCACAAAATCGGCTTGAACTATGTGTCCTGCTCTCCGTACCGCGTGCCGCTGGCTATCCTGGCCGCGGCGCATGCGGCGTTGAGGTAGGCTGATTCCTCGGCGTAATCTAAAGCCAGAGCCGCAAATTTGCGGCTCTGCTTTGCGGCTGTTATGAATTGGTACGGCGCTCCGGGCCAAGGCGTTTGAGAAATTGGTGAGGTTTATAAAAGTTGTTCGTAATCACGCCGACTGTATAAGACGCGCATTACTAATGTTGATTTGGTTTCTTCTTGAATAATATAGAACGCCATGTAATTTTTTATAATTAATTTGCGATAATTCTTTTTCTGCAAATACTCGTTAGAACAAGAGGGGTAGGCATACGGAATATTTTTTAAAGTCATAAAAGCGGCTTCTATATCTGCCATTAATTGGCCTGCCGCCTGAGGATTGTGCAAATTGTTTGAAATATACGCAAAAATATTGTCTAGATCTTCGGCGGCTTGCGGCATGATTCGCAGCCGATAAATATCAGCAGGCATACTTCGCTTTTAATTGCTGAAAAACCTCATCGCCGTCTAAAGGCAGTGCGCCATTTATCAAGGCCGTTTCCGCTTCACCAAGTTTGCGGTAAACATCCGCAACGGCCTGATTTTGTTCCCAAGTTTCCATGCTCATGGCTACCATGTCTTTCTGTCCATCTTTGGTTAGAAAAACAGGTTCTTTGACTGTATGGCAGAAAGCGGATATTTCTTCCGTTTTGCTCAATTCAGAGATAGTACGCACATTTTGCATGGATACTCCTTTTACTTATATTATAACATTCTGCCGAATTGTAAACCAATAACGCAAGCGGACCACGGCAAATCCTCGTGCCGCTGGCCATACTGGCCGCGGCGCATGCGGCGTTGAGGTAATATCAGCCGGATAGAGACACAACATGCGGTGTCCCTATCCGGCGCGGCAATATTTTTTTGGTATTTTGCTGTTTAGATTTGATAATTTTTAAGCAAGTTCGCCAAATAAGATTTTGGCATAATCGCGCTTGCCGTAAATAATCCGGCTGATTGAAATATAGCGGTCTTCAATTTTATAGAAAATAAGATACGCTCCGCTAATTAGGAAACGATAATCTGTCGGCACGTCAATTTTGGTTGCCAATGAACTGCCTAAGAACGGCACATCTGCTAGCTTTTTGTAAGCAGCAATAATTTTGCGTAACGTATTTTCTGCTGCAGCCTGGTTTTGCAGTTCCGCGAAGATATATTTTTTGATATCCTGTAAATCCACCAAGGCTAGGGGAGTTATTCTGATGAACATTTATAAACTCAAACGCTTTTCTACTTCCGCGCCGGACAGCCAGTCGCTTTCCTTTTTGACCGAGGCTTCGCCTTTTTTCAATTCGGACAATAATTTTATGGTGGCGGTTTGCTTTTCGTATTCTTTGATGTCCAGCAAGGCATAGCGCCCAACACCATTTTTGGTCAAAAAGACTGGTGAATTTTCTCCCACTTCGCGCAAAATCGCATTGTAATTCCGTAAATCTGACACAGGTTTTATTGTAGGCATGCTCAAATCCTTTCGTAATTATTATAGCATTATTTTAAGTAAAATATAGCGGGGATAGGGAGTAAAAATATTTGTTTTTTATTTAGTATATTCAGTAGTTGTACAATCAAAGCCGCCATAAAATCGTTGCAAATTATTAGAACTCATAAAATACACATTATCGATATGCGCCTGTTCTTTAAAATATTGTGCTATGCGGTCATTAAGTTTTGGAATGCCAGATGTGTTAGTCATGTAATAAGTTTCCCTTTTTCCGTTAGTGGCCCCTACGCCATTCATAAAATTTACCCGTGGTATCAAGTTACGCTTATAGTTTTTAGGATGAGCGCTTTCTAACGCGCTGAAACAAGGGATTTTTATGGTTTCATAGCCTGCCGCGTGCAAATTTTCTTCCGCGTCAATTATGAATTGTTTGGTATTTTCTTCCATTATTAATAAACTATCTCTTAAAACTTCTAATTTCTCTTTTTCTTCAAGCGTGATGCCGTCAGGAGATTTTAATATTTCTGTAAGCATGCTTATGCCGCCAGCAAAATCGGGAACAGCCATCACGCCATTTTGTAATGGCCTGAACCACATATCAATATGAAAATCAAACTGCGGAATATAAGTAATGCTTGTTTCTGGCAATTCAAGGTCTTTGGCTATTTGCTTCTTGGCTATTTCTCTGTTTTCAGGCGTGTCTTCAAGTTCCATAGCGCGCATGGTATAGTCAATAGATTCTGCTCCAATGACAGCGCCTGGACTGCCGTCAGCCAGTCTGCAATTAAGCACATTGCCGCCCTCCAAATAACTCAATCCATATACCCTATTTTCTTCCGGTATCGTGCCTATATATTGATTGGCTGAATTTGGCTGTTGAGCTACCGTGCCTTGAGATATGTCAGAAATATGTTTTCTTGAACCGATAACTCCTTCTCCTCCATCACGGTCGAATACGTTATAAAAAACATTTGCGGTTCTATTTGGAATATAAACCTTGCCATTATGCAAACGAATTGTCGTATCTTCTACCCAAATATTACCGTTAGTGGCAGTTGTTAGTACGGAAAAGCCATTTTCTTCGCCTATTCTGACTAACTCCTCTATTAATTCGCTCCCTGCTCGATAATTTAATTCGTCTGACACATATATTGTAGTTATTTCTCTGTCAAGCCCTTCGTGGTTAATCGATGGTGGCTGACTCTCAAGGCTTTCGTTACTACTCGGTTCTGGTATTTGTTCAATATCTGGCATATAGACTGTTGTCATCTCAGCATTTTCCAATGTTAATCCCACCGTTTGATATTCTGGCTTTGGTTTACCAAAAAAATCATGCTGGTCGTCTTCATCTTGTCTTTGGGGTGGTTGTTGCGATTGAAATTGTTGTTGAAAATATTTTCGCCCTACTACGGTGTCATCTCTTGTATTATTCATTGTCAGTGCTGTAAAAAATTGTCTCATAAATTTTCCTAATTTTTTTTAAACACCAAACCTCAAGCGACGACCGACAGCGGCCACCAGCCGCGGAGGAAGTGTCGCTGGCTAACCGAGCCAGCGACCGACCGCGAAAGCGGCGTTCAATGTTTGATGTTCATTAGGAGAAAATAGGGAATGAAAAAACTCAGATTTTCCGTTTTTCCGCGTGCCTACA
>BGZN01000108.1 GCA_003864455.1 Candidatus Termititenax aidoneus
TGGCTTCGACTACGCTCAGCCACCGTCGGCGAGTGTATGTTGCTTGATGCGGACACTTCGACTACGCTCAGTGTCCGCTAACAGGCGCTTATGTAACGCAGGAAAAATTTGTTAAATGTTTAAATACGGAAAATGCGAGATTTTTAGCGCAGGTACGCCAAAAATGGGGGGTAAAGTTACAATTTTGTCTTTATCTGTCATGGGTGTAATTATACCGTGTTTTGGGGGTTTGTAAAGAGTAACGGGGAACGGCAGCCAGGCTTTAACCGCTTTGCAGTCCGCCGATAATCTCCGTGATTCTTTTTAAGCCCTTGTTTTGTAAATACTGCTCCAAGCCGTCGATTATTTTCAGCGGCGTCAGCGGATCGATGAAATTGGCCGTGCCGACCTGCACCGCCGCAGCTCCGGCCAGCAAAAACTCCGTCGCGTCCTGCCAGGCAGCGATGCCGCCCATGCCAATGACTGGGATTTTGACCGCGCGCGCCACCTGCCAGACCATGCGCAAAGCAATCGGCTTGACCGCGGGGCCGGACAGACCGCCGGTGATCGTGGAGAGTTTGGGTTTTTGCGTTTCCACATCGATTGCCATGCCCAGCAAAGTATTGATAAGCGACACCGCGTCAGCTCCGGCTTCTTCCACCGCCCGCGCGATAGACGCTATGTCTGTCACATTTGGCGAGAGCTTAACGATCAGCGGTTTGTCGCAAAAACGTTTGACCGCGCGCACCAGTCCGGCCGCCGCGACCGGGTCTGTGCCAAAAGCCATGCCGCCGGATCTAACATTGGGGCAGGAAATGTTTAATTCCAGAGCCGCGACAGCTTTTTGGCCGCGCAGTTTTTGAATGACCGCCGCGTAATCCTCCGGCGTCGAGCCGCTGACATTGACGATGACCGCGGTGTTTAGTTTGGCCAGGCGCGGCAAATGTTCGGCGATAAGATAATCCACGCCGTTATTTTGCAGGCCGACAGTGTTGAGCAGACCGGACGGCGTCTCGGCCAGACGCGGCGCTGGATTGCCCTGCCGCGGCTCTAGCGTCGTGCCTTTGACCACGAGGCCGCCAAGTTTTTCGACAGCGAGAAAATCCGCAAACTCCTCGCCGTGGCCGTAAGTCCCCGACGCGGCCAGCACCGGATTTTTGAGTTTCAGGCCGGCAATCTCAACGCGCAAATCTACCATGGCAAATCCTCCGCGGCAAAAACCGGCCCCGTCGCGCAAACGCAAACATGGCCGGCTTTACGAGTGTTTGTTACGCAGCCCAGACAAGCGCCGACGCCGCAGGCCATCACAGACTCCAGCGAGACCTGCAATTCAAATTTTTTTTCGTCTGCCAGTTTATGCAGACTTTTCAGCATCGGTTCGGGGCCGCAGGCATAAACTATGTGTTCCGTGGACAAATTTTTTAACTCCTCGGTGATCAAACCCCGGACGCCCAGGCTGCCGTCCTCAGTCGCGATCCGCAGTTCGGCGTGCCGCGCGAAAATTTCCTGACGCAAGATGTCGTCTTTTGTCCGGCCGCCGAGCACAATCACCGGTCTGTTTTTTAATTGTTTGGCCAGCAGCAGCAAAGGCGCGCTGCCGCAGCCGCCGCCGACCAGGACGGCTTTTTTATTTGACGGCCGGAAACCATTGCCCAGCGGATACAGCAGCGAGATTTTAGCGCCGGTTTTTAGTCCAGCCAGGCCGCGCGTGCCGGGGCCGGCAATTTTTATCAAAAAACTTAAAACCGCGCCGTCAGCATCATGCACCGAAAAAGGCCGGCGCAAAAACACATCCGGCGCGGACAGCATAGCAAATTGTCCGGAGAACACCTCGATATTTTCACCTGTGTCCACAGTCAAAAGTAAATAAGAGGGATTGAGCAATTCGGCAGAAACTACAGCGGCGGAGACCAGTTTTTTCATCGCTTCATTATATAACAAAATTCTTGCAACAGCGCGACGGCGCTTACGATATATTGGCAAGGAGCGACAATGCAGCCTAAATATATGGCCGCGCAACCGGAACTGGATTTTCTAAACGCCTATTGCGCGTTTGATTTGCTGTTGGCCGAGGAACTTGAAAAATGCGACACTAAACTAGTGCAGGCGGCTAACGCGGCTTTTCAAATATTTAAAGATCAGCCGTCTACCTTGTTGGCCGGCAGCCTCCAACTGACCCTATTGCGCAGCGCTATAGACGATATTTCTCATTATCTTTGGACTCTTAACAAGGGCAAAGTGCCTGCTAACCTTGCGCCGGAAATAATCAAAAACAACTGGGACATTTACCAGCTAGCCAAGGAAAGCATGTGGAAAATCCAGAAGATCGAGAATGAATTTTTCCGCATCAGCAATGGGACGCATATTAAAGGGTTGTTTGAGGGAAACTTTTTCAACCGGCTGAAAGAAGAAAACATTATTCAAAATACAAAAACAATACACGCCTGGGTCAAGCATTTGCTGCAGCTTAATGCGCAAAACACTACGGATTAGATGCACACAAATTAAAAATCCGGTTATAATTCCGTCATGAGCTGGCGGCTAAAACTCGCGGTGTTTTTAATGCTGATTTCGGTCCTGGCCTGGCCTGGTTTGGCGTTGGCGCCGTTCTTGCCTTTGAGCGAGCAAGGCAAATGGATTTACTCCATTTGCGCCATTGGCTTTGGCCAAATCACCTGGAACGCCGGATTGATCATCGGCGGCGTGGAAGCCGTGGCCAAGCGCCAGGAAATCCTGGCCTGGTTTAAAAAGGTTTTCCAGAAATAATTGCCGGCGGAATGGGCTTGCCAGACAGTAAAACTTTCAGATAAAATAAATTAGAGCAGTAGGAAAGGAACAGTTATGTCTCCGCTGCTCGGTTTTTCATTTTGCTGCGATTTTTCTTTTTCACGTTTGCAAGCTTTGCTCAAAAAATATTCTCCGGAAAATATTTGGTCAAATTTTACAGCGCAGGACTTGCAGGAACTCGGTCTGAAGCCGGCGCGCTCCGCCGAGATTTTGCGGCTGCGGGACACGCTGAATTTAGCCAAATATCAGGAGCGTCTGCGCCGCCAAAATATTTCCGTCATAGATTATTATCAGGCGGAATATCCGGCGCTGCTCAAAGAAATTTACGATCCGCCGCTCGTACTTTACAAAAAAGGCGCGCTCAATTTGGCCAATTGCCGCGGAACAGCCGTAGTGGGCACTAGATACCCTGACAACTATGGACTCAAAAGCACGGCGGAAATTGTCAGCGCGTTGTCCGGCCAAACCATAGTCAGCGGTCTGGCGCTGGGCATAGACACAGCGGCGCATCAGAAGGCGCTGGAAACAGGCTTGCCGACAATT
>BGZN01000109.1 GCA_003864455.1 Candidatus Termititenax aidoneus
GACGAGGTCGATGAACTGCGCAATCAAATTTTGCGTGAGCTGGTCGCCTATATGTCAGCGGATACCTCGACTATTGAACGTGCCCTGCATATAATCAGAATGTCCGGAAATTTGGAGCGGATCGCTGACCTGGCGACTAATATCGGCGAGGAAGTGGTTTTTATAACAGAAGGCCGGGTGCTCAAACACCATCAAGGAGAAAAATAAATATGCCTTTGATTGCGGTGCTAGATGATGAGCCGGATATTCGGGAGCTGCTCGCGCTCAATCTCAAAAAAGCCGGATTTAACGTAAAGGAATTTGCTGAGCCGAAAACTTTTTGGCGTTACCTCAACACGGACTTGCCGGACGCATTGATTCTGGATTTGATGCTGCCGGACATGGACGGGCTGGAAATTTGCAAACGGCTGCGCGGCCAGAGCCGCACGGCGCGCCTGCCGGTCATTATGCTGACCGCCCATACGGAAGAAACGGACAAAATCGTCGGTCTGGAGTTAGGCGCGGACGATTATGTGACCAAGCCTTTTTCGCCCAAAGAATTGCTCGCCAGAGTAAAAGCTCTGCTGCGCCGGCAGGAAAATCCGGCGGAACAAAAAATTCTGCGCATTGGCAAAAATATTGTGTTGGACCCTGAAAAACATGAGGTCTTAATAGAAGGTAATTCTGTGGAGTTGACCAGCACGGAATTTAAGATTCTGCAAATGCTGGCCGAAAAAAAAGGCGTGGTTTTTTCGCGCGACAAGATTTTGGACAGGCTGTGGGGCAATGAAAAAGCTGTCTTTGACCGCACGGTAGATGTGCATATCAAACATTTACGGGAAAAAATGGGCAAGTACGCTGCCTATCTTAAAAATATCCGCGGCGTGGGTTATAAACTAGAATGGCAGTAAAACGCGGTATTTTGCGCCGTTTGTTCGGCGGTTTTTTTCTCCTCGCTTTGTTTTTGGTCGGGATTTTCTTTGCTGTCTTGTTTTTGGCGCTTAAAAATAATTCCGCGCAGTTGCTGGGCGCGGAGTATAAAAAATATTCTGAAGTGCTGGCGGCCAATCTCGCGCCGCTGCTTGCCGCTCAAGATGTGCCCGGCTTGCGCCAGCAGGTCTTGGCTTTAAGCCGGCGTACTCAATGGCGGATAACCGTGATCTCCGCGGACGGTCAGGTGCTGGCCGACACTTCCGCCGAACCTTTGACGATGGAAAATCATTTCACGCGGCTGGAGTTTTTGACCGCGCTGCGCGGCAAGAGCGCTTATGATACGCGGTATAGCCAGACGCTGGGCGAAGATTTTTTGTACGCCGCCGCGCCTGTTTATGCCGGCGGAGAGATTGTCGGCGCGGCGCGTCTTGGTCTTTCTCTGCGCCATGTTGCGCTTTTATTCTGGCCGCTGATCAAAACCGCTTTGCTGGGCGCGCTGATTTTTTTCGCACTGCTGCTTTTGCTGGCTTTCCGTCTGGCGCGCCGTTTTGCCGCCTCGCTGGACAGCCTGGAGCAGGCCGCTGTGCGCGCCGCCGGCGGCGACCTGACTGCACGGGTGTATCTGGACGACCGCGACGAGTTTCAGCCGCTGGCGGACAAATTTAATCAAATGACCGCGCAGTTGGCCGCGTCGCTGACGCAGATCCGCCGCCAAAAAACCGAATTAGAAACTATTCTGGCCTCTGTGCCGCACGGCTTGCTGGTTGTGGACGGGCAGGGGCAAGTCAAGTTGAGCAACAAAAGTTTGCGGCAGATAGCCGGAACAGATGCGCCGGACGGACATTTTTACTGGGAGATTTTTCGGGAAGCGGAATTTAGCGCGCTGCTGAAACAAGCCGCACAGACCGGACAAAATCATTGCGGTGAATTGGCCAAAAACGACCGCCATTACGCGGTCATTGTCGCGCCTTTGGCGGAAAACGGTTTGGTTGTCTTGCTGCAGGACAGCACCGAAGCGCGCGAGCTGGAACGCATCAAGCGGGATTTTGTGGCCAACGCCGCTCATGAACTGCGCACGCCGCTGACCGCAATCAAAGGTTTTGCTGAAACTCTGGAGGACGAAATCCAGCCCGGGCAAAAACATTATGTGGCAGTCATCAGGAAAAATACCGAGCGCCTGATCAGCATTGTCCGGGATATTTTAACTCTCTCCGAACTGGAAACCGGCTTGGCTCTGGAAAAAGAAAAAATAAATTTAAAAATTTTGCTGGCCGACTTACAAAATATTTTCGCGGCGCGCCTGCAGGAAAAAGGTTTAACTTTTTCTATGATAGAAGAAGCGCCGGCGGAAATAAACGGCGATGTTTTCAAACTCCAGCAGGTGTTCATCAACCTTCTAGACAACGCCGTGAAATATACGGAAAAGGGCGGAGTGACTGTCCGCCTCGCCAGAACGGAAACCCACGCTGTAGTCTCGGTAGAAGACACCGGTCCCGGCATATCGCCGGCCGAGCAGGGACGCATTTTTGAGCGTTTTTATGTGGTGAATAAATCCCGTTCGCGCGCGCTGGGCGGCACAGGACTGGGACTGTCTATAGTCAAACACATAGTGCTGCTGCACAATGGCGAAATTACTGTGAAGTCCTCGCCGCAGGGCAGTAAATTTATAGTTGCTTTGCCGTTGTTGTAAGTATGTAATATACTTATACTCAAATGCCTTTTAAAAAACCGGACCTCTCCGCGCCATTAGCTGAACTGGAAAATCCGCGCCTGTCTCTGGACGAAAAATTCGCGCTGCTTAAAAATCTAAAAAGTTTATTTGCGCGGAAAAATTTGCGCGCCGGACTGGCTGCTGTTTTAGCCAAAAACAATTTGCCTGCTGGATACGCCGCGCTGATCCGTGAGGTCTGGGAAAATAAAATGCTGGCGGATATTCGTAAAATCGCCGTCCTGCAGTACGCGCACATGCAAAAAACCCAAAACTGGGGCGATCTTGGCGAGCAGCGCATCATGATTAGTTATTGCCGCCACTTACTCGGGTTGCCGGCCGAACGGGATATTTCTTTTTTGGACGTGGATATTTTTCAAAACAAGCTCCGGGAATTATCCGCGCCGTATGCCGGCCTGACCGCGGAGGAACTGCGCGCGGCTGACGAGGCGGTCAAATGCGATTTGCTTAGCAAAGAAACGGATTACAGCCGCGAAAAAGACGTCAATGAGTTTTTGGAATTTTTAGGCTCGGCTTACGGATTTATTGCCGGACAACTCGGCATTTACCGCTCGGTTATCGCCGGTCCGGCGGAGATCAAAAAAATAGACAAATACCGCGTCACAACTTTTCAGCAGGAAACCGCGCGCACGCCGGAAGCTGTGCTGTCT
>BGZN01000110.1 GCA_003864455.1 Candidatus Termititenax aidoneus
GGCAGTCAACGTATACAGCCCAAGCATTTCCGGCGTCTCGGTAACGACATTTAATTTCCGTGTGCAGACTGTGGACGCGGCTGGCAATACGAGCAACTGGCAGATTTTTAAAAGTTTTGAGCAAACGCAAAGTGTCGGGATAATCAGCGGCGGCGGCATATTCGGCATAGGCTTCATCAATGACCACCATGATCTCAGCGGGCACTTTTGGCAAAAAATTCTCGAATTTCGCCGCCGTGAAATACGCGCCGGTCGGATTATTGGGATTGGCCAGAAAAATTACTTTAGTCCGCGGCGTAATTTTTGGCAGCAGCGCGTCCAACTGGATTTTGCCGTCGGTAATCGGCGCATAATCCACCGCGCCGGCAAAAAGTTTCGCGGCAAAAGTGTATTCGGAAAAAGTAACATCCGCCGTCAAAACCCGGTCGTCCGGGCTGACAAAAGCACCGGTAATAAAATGAAATATCTCGTCCGAGCCGTTGCCGGGCAAAAAATATTCCGGCGTCAGGCCGTAATGTGCGGCCAGCGCGTTTTTGAGCCGGATACAGCCGCCGTCCGGATACAAATGCAGTTTGTCCAGATTTTCTTTGAGCGCCGCCAAAGCTTTGGGCGAAGAGCCGAGAGGATTTTCGTTGGAGGCTAGTTTGATAGCGCCGGTTTTTAACACTCCGGGCTGATACGGCGCGATATCCTGAATATTGGCTTTGGTCTGCATTTTATCTCCTCATAAAAAGAAACCCCGACACTCAAGCCGGGGTTTTTTTCTTAACAAAGACCTAAAATCCTTTTACTTTATGATCTTAGTCACAACTCCGGAGCCGACTGTCCTGCCGCCCTCGCGCACCGCGAAACGCAGCTGCTCTTCGATAGCCACCGGCACGATCAGTTTCACAGTGATCGCTGTATTGTCACCCGGCATCACCATTTTTTCTTTATTTTTGTCGATAGTGCCGTCGTCCAGTTTTTTCAATTCGTCCGCGGACATGCCGGTGCGCAAAATGATTTGGCCGGTCACGTCAGTGGTGCGAATGTAAAACTGAGGCTGATACCCGTCAAAGAACGGAGTAGTACGGCCGCCTTCTTCTTTTTTCAGCACGTACACCTGCGCTTCAAAAGTAGTGTGCGGATTGACTGTGCCCGGCTTGGCCAGCACTTGGCCTCTCTCCAGGTCTTTCTTTTCCACGCCGCGCAGCAATAAACCGACATTGTCACCGGCCTGACCTTCGTCCAGAGTCTTACGGAACATTTCCACGCCGGTCACCACAGTTTTGGAACGCTCTTCTTTCATGCCGACAATTTCCACTTCGTCGTTGACATGCACAATACCGCGGTCGATACGGCCAGTACCCACTGTGCCGCGTCCGGTAATCGTGAAAACGTCTTCGACCGGCATCAGGAACGGCTTGTCAATGTCGCGCTTGGGCAGCGGAACATAACTGTCTACCGCTTCCATTAATTTAAGAATAGCCTGCTCGCCGTATTCACCAGCGTCGCCTTCCAGAGCTTTCAGCGCAGAGCCTCTGATAATCGGAATCTCTTTGCCCGGAAATTCATACTGGGTCAACAGGTCGCGGATTTCTTCCTCGACCAATTCCAGCAACTCCGGGTCGGCGATATCACATTTATTCAGGAAAACCACCAGATTGGGCACATTCACCTGACGCGCCAGCACGATATGCTCGCGGGTCTGGGGCATCGGGCCGTCCGTGGCGGCCACCACCAGTATCGCGCCGTCCATTTGCGCCGCGCCGGTAATCATGTTCTTCACATAGTCAGCGTGTCCCGGGCAGTCCACGTGAGCATAGTGGCGGTTGGCGGTCTCGTACTCCACATGCGAAGTCGAGATCGTGATACCGCGGGCTTTTTCCTCAGGGGTATTGTCGATCTGGTCAAAAGTCCTGGCCTGAGATAAACCCTTTTTCGCCAGCACCGTGGTGATCGCAGCAGTCAAAGTCGTTTTGCCGTGGTCGACGTGGCCGATCGTGCCAATGTTGACGTGCGGTTTATTCCTGTTGAATTTTTCTCTTGCCATTGCTTCCTCCTAAAATTTTTCTTATTTTAAAATACCCCTAAATTAAAAACAATACCTCTGGAGCCCACAACCGGAATTGAACCGGTGACCCCATCCTTACCATGGATGTGCTCTACCTGCTGAGCTATGTGGGCACACCCACAAAACGGGACAGAATACTAGCATGAGCCATTTATAAAAGCAATAATCAAGCTGCTTTGATTTGAACTCTATCGGTTAATTCATTTTCGGCCAAAGCGCTGTCGTCTTGAATATCGGACTCTTTTTGCAAACGCTCCATGAGCTGGATCAGTTTTTTCTTTTTGTCGCGCAGCATTGGCGAATCTTTGACCGCCAGCGCCACATTGGTCAGTTTCAGTTCGCGTTTGGACACTTCATACACCGACTCGTTGGCGCGGTCGCGCAGCAGCGTGAACTCGTATTCGGTCAATTCCATGCCCAGTTTTTTGGCATTGCGCATCAGGCCAATCATTTTGGCGTCAATCAACTGATAGGCCGGCCCCGCCAGGCGGTACAAAGTGGCGCGTTCCAGAAAAACTTCTTTGAGCATTTCCATCATTTTCAGTCCGGCAATTAAGCGCGATTCCTCGCGCACTTTGTCGTTGATGTCGTTGGAAAAAATACCCAGCTTAATCATTTTATTTTTGGTCTTGATAATTTTCAGCGAGGTGTCCAGGGAAGTGCGCCAGTCATTTTTCAAAGCCGAGCGTATATACAGAGCGCGCAGCCGGTTGATTAAATAATCCTCGGTTTCTTCCGGCGGCGCTTCCAAATCAGCTTCGGGATTGCGGCCGCTGTTTTGATTGTTTTGCTGGAGATTGGCCTGAATATTCACAGCGTCTGTCTGCGGCCGCTCAAAAACGAACAAGCCGTTGTCTTCTTTGGATTTGTACCAGCCCTTCATATATTCGGTCGCGTTGAAACCCACCTTTTTGCCCAACTCCAGCAACGCCTGCAGATCTTTGCGCGCCTCTTTGGGGTCGGTGGATTCGCTGACCAGACGCTCGGTCATTTTTTGGTCGAGCAGATCCTTGAGCGCCAGACGCACTTCGCTGGCCGTTTCCTGCGCCGCGCGATTCACCGATAGAG
>BGZN01000111.1 GCA_003864455.1 Candidatus Termititenax aidoneus
TGCGGACAGAACTGCGGGATGCATGCCTGTCAGGGAGAGTGCAGCGCGGACTGTATAGGTACCTGCGGGACTAACTGTGCAGAAAAATGCAGCGCAAATTGTGGCGGAATCTGTGGAAGAGATTGTGCTGGTAAGTGCAGCGCGGTCAGTTGTTCGGGCTCTTGTGGTACGGATTGCACAGGAAAATGTAGCGCGTCTGATTGCAGCGGAACTTGCGGAACGGGGTGCACAAGTAAATGCAGCGCGTCTGAGTGCAAAGGTTCTTGCGGAGCGGACTGTACCAGCAGATGTTCCAACACCTGCACGGCCACCTGTGGCTCTGCCTGTACAGGCTATTGCACTCTACAATGTGCCGGAAGTTGCGCGATAACCTGCGATGTGCAATGCGCCAAAGCCTGTGGTGGAACCTGCGCAGCCTCTGCTTGTGAAAATCAAACTTGTAGAACAGGTTGTGCTGCTGATTGTGGTACTAGTTGTAGTTCTGGTTCTTGCCACGGAGACTGTAACAGCTCGTGCAGTGGTAACAATAAATGCTCGACTTGTAAAAGTGGTGTATTGCTCACCTATTATGAGTCGTGTGGCAATTGTAATGCTTCGTGTGAGGGGAAGTGTTCTAAAGAGTGTAAGAATGGTTGTAAAGATTCTACCTGCAACGGCGTGTGTGACAACCGCTGCGCTAATACCTGCGGCACAAGTTCCTGCTCTGGCCAATGCGCTAATAATGGCTGCACAAATACCTGCGGTCAGGCTCTTTGTGAGGTTTCTTGTTCTGCCGCTTGCGCTGGACATGATTGTTCCAGTACCTGTAATGATAGATGCAAGGGGGCTTGCACCGGAGCGTGCGCTGCAGACTGCACGAGCACCTGCGCTAATACCTGTGGCACGAGCGGCTGCGCCAGCGACTGCGCGAGCACCTGCGCTAATACCTGTGGCACGAGCGGCTGCGCCAGCGACTGCACGGGTACTTGCGCTAATGTCTGTGGCGCGTACGGTTGTGCCAGCGACTGTACGGACACTTGCGCTCAAGATTGCCACGGCGCCTGCGCGTCGGATTGTGTCGGTAAATGCAGCGCAAATTGTTTCGATGATTGTTATAACGGCTGTAGGGAGGACTGTACAGAGGGTTGCACTAGCAGATGCGACGGCGCCTGCGGCGGCGCGGCCTGTGAAAATAATTGTTTTCACGCTTGTAAGGTTGGCTGCGGCGAGGCCTGTGTGTCTGCCTGCGCGCAGAATTGTGCACAGACCTGTTATCTCAATTGTAACAGTGATTGCCGGAACAATTGTTATGACGCCTGCACCAGCGGTTGCGTGAACGGCTGCAGCGCGACGAGCCGCTATGGAACAGATGCCGCCGGCTCTAATTCCGCGCATACGCCGGTAAAAGCTAATCGGGGCGCCGGGGATACTTTACCCAAACAGGGCGTTCAAGCGCAGCCTTTAGGAGAGGCGCTCTGATAAACCAATGAGGAGATGATCTATGCAAGAACGAAAAAATACTGTCGTGTTGGGCAAGGAAGAGAGCGATAGTTATTATTTGATCAGCAATAAAATAAAATGCGCAAAACAGGCCTTGCATCCAGGATTTATAGATGCGGCTGACCGGGAAGCAGGCAGGATTGTGCGCGACGCGATTTTTGCTCTGGCGGATTATCAGGCGCTGCAAAATAATTTCTGGCGGGAATTGGCCGCGCGCCACGGCATAAAACCGGAACACATAACTAAGCTGCGCATAGACTTTGCCGCAAACCGGTTATATATAGATGGTGAACAATGATCCCCGCGGTTGAAAACTACAACGGACTTGACACAACTTTTCAGGTAACGGAGGACTGCAATCTGCGCTGCAAATACTGCTATGAGGTGGATAAGAAACCCGGTGATTTGCCTTTTGAATATGCGCAGAAGTTTATAGATATTATCCTGACCGATGATGACCCGATCAATGTGCGCGGCACAGAACTTGAATGGATACTCCAGCAGGGCTTGATTTTAGACTTTATCGGCGGGGACGCCCTGATGGTGCCGGAACTGGTGGATAAGATACTGCATTATTTCCAGTATCAGGCTGTCAAAATGAAACACCGCTGGGCATACAGATGGCGGGCGAGTATTTCCAGCAACGGGACATTGTTTGAAGACCCGAAAGTGCGGGATTTCATGATGAAGTATAAAGAAAATTTATCCATAGGCGTATCGGTAGACGGCTGTCCGGAGATACACGATAAGAACCGCATACATAAAGACGGCCGGGGGACAATGAAAGATATACAGAAATGGTGGGATTGGTATTTGGAGTGGCATGGAATAGATAACGTGGCCACTAAAGCGACGTGTAATAAAGACACGATACCTTATTTAGCAAAATCGATAAAATTCCTGCACGAGGAGATGAGATTAAAGCATGTGAATATAAACTTTATTTTTGAGGACATGCACTTAACACAGGACGATTTAGATTTACTCGACAAAGAGATGGAAAAGTCCATAGAGTATATTTTAGAACATCGAACGGATTTATATGTCAGTATGTTCGATAAAGGATTTGGTATAGGCGGGCCGCTGAAAGACCCGGACAAAGGGTGGTGCGGCAGCGGCGCAATGCCTTGCTTATCCATCAACGGCAAGATATACCCGTGTTTCAGATTTAGCCCGAACACGATGCACAGCAGGAAGTTAGATTTTTATGTAGGTGATGTGTGGAATGGGCTTAATCACAAGGAACGATTTGAGATCGTAAGACAACAAACGAGGAAGAAGATCTCGCCAGAAAAATGTCTAACCTGCGAGGTGGAGAGCGCCTGCGCGTGGTGTATAGGTGGAGCATTTGCGGAGAAGGGGGAGTTTTACCGGCAGACGAATATTTGCGAGGTGCACAAATTGCAGAGCAAATGGAGCAGGAGATACTGGGAAGAATATGACAAGCTGGAAGGTACGAAGTCTTTTGATGAAAGCGGGAAAGTGATTTTGTGATTCACTCCGGCAAATACTTTGCCAAAGCGCGTGGTGTTGTGTCGCTTCGACGGTTCGACATCTCGACTTCGCTCCCTTCGGGGCTACGCTCGATGACCGCAAGCTCACC
>BGZN01000112.1 GCA_003864455.1 Candidatus Termititenax aidoneus
GGCGTCATATTTATAGGTTAGAACAGTTGCCCAGGCGCCTTTGTTGCCGGCGGTGTTCTGCGCCTGCACCCGCAAATACCAGTAACCGTCTTCTTTGCAGGTCGGCGGATCATAAGTCCGCTCCAGCTCTCCGCTGCCTTCCCGGAAATTATCCGGATTGCGCCCTTCAGAATCCTGTCCCCAGTACACATAATAGCCGGAGATCGCCGGTCCGCCGCTCAAAGCCTGAGACCAGGTAAAAGCCTCCGGATCAGCGTTCTTTGTCCAGCCGATCTCTGCATCGGTCATCGAAATCCCCGGCCTGTCGCTGCTATTGAAAGCGTAAGACAGCAGGGTTTTCCATTCGCCGGCATTGCCGATCTTATCCACCGCCTGCACGCGCAGATAATAGTAGGTGTACTCCTCGCAGGGCGGCGGGTCAAAAGTTGTTGGTGTCCGTAAATTGGCTGATGTGCCGTTGGGATTGACTCCCCAGTACACATAATACCCGGCCGTGCCCGAGCCGGCGCCGTCATCCGCGGCGGTCCAAACAAACTCCCCGCGGTCGGCAGCATCGCTAAATTCAGTTTCGGTATTGGTGAAAGGCAGCGCCGGCGCGCTGGCGTCGTACTGATACACTAATACGGTTTTCCAGGCGCCAGCGTTACCCGCGTTGTCCAGCGCCTGTACGCGCAGATAATACACGCCGTCGCCAGAGTCGCAGGGCAGAGGATTGTAGCTGCGCGCGGCTTCGTCATTGCCGGTTTGCTGCGCCAAAACGGTCGCGCCGGAGGCGTCTTTGCCCCAATAGATATTGTACCCCGCCACGCCGGACTCACCGCCGTCATTGGCCGCCATCCAACTGATCAAGCCGCAGTCTTTTTGCGTTGTCCAATTGATCGTTGTTTGCTCTGGCGCAAAATCAGGAGCCGCGCCGTCGTATTTATATCTGGCTATGGTTTTCCAAACGCCGGTATTACCCGCGCCATCCACCGCCCGCACACGCAGATAATATGTGCCGCTGGCGGACAATCCGCTGGCTGTGTAGGCCGCGCCAGCGGTTTGATGCGTAACAGAAGTTCCTTCTGTCTGGCTCCAGTGCACGTCATAATGATCTATGCCGCTCAAGTCGACTACCGGATCCCAGTTGAAAGTATACGCGCTTTGATTGGTCCAGCCGAGAATGCCCAGATCAGTCGTTGTCTGACCGGGGTTGTCTTTGTCAAATTTATACAAAGCTATTATTTTCCACTCCCCAAGGTTACCCGCATTGTCCACCGCCCGGACCAGAAAATAATATTCACCGCTCGTTGCTATGCCGCTTATTCTGTATTTCGTGTCTGTTGTTTGATCAGTTGGAGATTGGATGTTTACATTCGATACTCCCCAATATATATCGTAGTGATTTATGCCGCTCATCTGGGCATCCGACACAGGCTCCCAGGTAAATTCATAACTGTTCTGGCTTGTCCACCCGATTGTGCCGTATAACGCCGCCGCTCTTAGTTTGGGAGAACTTTTTCCCGGCGCATCATTGTCAAATTTATAGGTCAGAATAGTTTTGAACGCGCTGACATTTCCCGCATTATCCACGGTCTGCACTTCAAGATTGTATATACCTGCCGCGCTCAGAGCTGTGGGTGTGAAAGATGTGCCGGTCTGATATGTGGTCGCCCCGTTCCAGCGGACGTTGTAGCCAGCCACGCCGGAAGCGTTCGTGCCCACTGTGCCGACATCGGCGGCGGCAGTCCAAGTCCTTGCGGTTACACTGGCGTTGACGTTAGTCCAGTCCACAGTAGTCAGGGTTGTGCCGGTCTGACCCGGAGCATTGGGGTCGTACTTGTAAGTCAGAATAGTTTTGAACGCGCTGACATTCCCGGCGTTGTCCACAGTTTGTATCTCCAAATTGTATATACCCGCCGCGCTTAGAGCTGTGGGTGTGAAAGATGTGCCGGTCTGATATGTGGTCGCCCCGTTCCAGCGGACGTTGTAGCCAGCCACGCCGGAAAGATCGTCTGTGGCCACTGCCCATAACCACCCCAAAGGCACGTTAGAATTCGTCCAGTCTATAGGGGTAAAAGTTGTGGGAGTTTGGTTGGGTGCGTTGGGATCAAATAGATAAGTGAGGACGGTATACCACGCGCCAGTGTTGCCAGCGTTATCTCTCGGCTGCACGCGCAAATAGTAGATGCCGGCGACAGGCAAAGCCGAAGGATCGTATGAATTGCCGGTCTGGAGTGCGGTAGATGTGCCGCCGGAGTCTGTGCCCCAGTACACATAGTAACCGGCCACACCGGAAAGATCGTCCGTAGCCGCTGTCCAGGTATACGCGGAGCGGTCAGCGATATTTGTCCAGCCTTCAGTTGCTGTGGTGTGAGAAATGACAGGGGGAGTGGTGTCGAAGTCAGCTCCGTATGTGATACGCGCGAAACCGTGGCCGCTTCTCACGCCAGCTTGACCGCCAGCATTGCTGACACTTGGCGCTATATATGGCGAGCCACCGCGTCCAGAGGCAACAGCGTCACCCGAGTTTCCACCTGTATATCCGCCACCGCCAGCAGCAATTGGAGAGGGAGCATATGCTCCCAATCCGTAACTGCCAGATGCAGCATAGCTTCGCCCATCATATGGATAGTATGCAGGCCAGATTGTGCCGCCGCCGCCCGCGCCTTCGTCCGCAGGACTGGTTCGACCGTAGTAGTACTCATTACCATCGCGACCACCCGCGCCGCCTGCCACCAACAAGACATTTGTTTGAGGAACAGAACTTAGAACGCCTGAACTCATAGCTATATGTGTGGCGCCTCCGCCACTAAAACCATAACCAGCTTCTCTTTTTTCCGCTGTGCCGCCACCATTATACCCTCCTATTCCTGTACCTGGATATCCGCCAATAACAATATATATTATCTGTCCTGCTGTCAGATAAACATCACCGTAAGTATAGCCGCCTAATGCGTTAGGTAATGGCAATGACGTGTTCGCATTACCCTCAGGGTGAACTATTCCATTACCACCACCTTCTGCTCC
>BGZN01000113.1 GCA_003864455.1 Candidatus Termititenax aidoneus
CAGGGCTTCTTCTTTGTACAACTCGATGGCGTCCGCTAATTGATCACGCTGTTCGTAAATCTGCCCAAGATACAGGCGCACATTGGGGAAAGCCGGATTTTTGGCGATCAATGTTTGGTACAGTTCTTCTATTTTTTCCGGCTGTCCCTGACGACGGGCTATTTCCGCCAGCATGACATAAGCCTCGCCGGTGCGGTCGTCTATTTCCAGCACATGCTGATATTTTTCTACGGCTTTGTCCAGCTCACCTTTTTTGAAAATAAAGATTGGCGGCGGCGGTTTGAAATATGCCGTTGTTTTGATCCAGCTCGGCGGACTTCATAATTTTTTCCTCACGCTGACGCAGCAACTCCGCTTTTTTGGCCGCGTCCGGCTCGACCTCCGCGTACAGCCCGTAAATCTCGGCCTTGCGCATGACGTACCAGGGATTGGTCGGCGAAATTTTTAAGCAAAGGTTATAAATATCGTCGGCCTGCCGGATTTTTTCCAGTTTTTTTTCCGGATTGGTTTCCTGTCGTGCCTGCGTCTCATAGATCCGCGCCAGTTGGATATGATAGTAGGTTTCCCACGGCGCCAGTTTTTTGACTTTTTCGTATTTCTCGATTGCTTTCTGCATGGCGGCGGCGCGGCGTTCGGCGGGCAGATTTGGCGAATTCATCTGCGCCTCGAGATTGTAGGCCTCGCGAAAAGCATACTCCGCGCGAAACGGCAAAAAGCAACGGTACAAAACAAAAGCGGCCGCGATCAGCACCGCGGCGGTTTTCAGCCAGTCTATGGCGGAGATTTTAGTAAAGTCGATTTTATTTTCTGGCTCTGCCATGAAATCCCCCTTTGGCAAAACGGTTATTCAATTCCTGTTCAATGTCGGCTGGAGTTAAGCCTAGATTATACATCATTACCAGTAAGTGATATTGCAAATCAGCGATCTCGCCGGCGAATTCGGTTTTCTCGCCGTTCTTGGCGGCGATGATAGTTTCGCTGGCTTCCTCGCCGACTTTTTTCAGAATTTTGTCCAGTCCTTTGTCCAGCAGATAATTGGTGTACGAGCCTTCCTCGCGCAGCGCTGCCCTCCGCTGAATGATTTTGTAAACTTTCTCCAGGATTTCCATTATTTTATCCTTTCGTAAAAACAGCTTCTTTGTCCCGTATGGCAGGCGATGTTGCCGACCTGCTCCACTTTGAGCAGCAGGCAGTCCTGATCGCAGTCCGCGTAAATTTCTTTCACTTTTTGAATATGGCCGGACGTCTCGCCTTTGTGCCAGAGCGTCTGCCGCGAGCGCGAGTAAAACCAGGTCTCGCCGGAAGCAAGCGTTTTTTGCAAAGCCTCGGCGTTCATATAGGCCTGCATCAAGACCGCGCCGTCCTGATAATCCTGCACGATAGCAGGTATCAAACCGGCGGCGTCATATTTTAAAGCCAGCATAAATATAGTATATCCGAAATTCGGGATTTTTTGAAATTATTCCGCAATAAATAAAAGCCCAGCTACACGAACAACTCGTCAGCATGTTTAAAAATATCGACTATTTTTAGTTTGCCATTAATCAATTGCCCGTCCTGCAGATCTTCGGTAAAAAGATATGCACAGCCGTTTTCCAGAGCCGAAGCGATAATTAAACAATCATAATACGGATACCGATACTGTTTATGTAAAACCAAACTTTGCTTAATAGTCTCCGCAGAAACAAAAGAAATTTCACAAACGCCGAGCAGAGCATCAATGATTTTTTCGAGATCATCCAGGGGCACAGGATATTTTTTGGTAAAGATATTGCAAAATTCATTCAAAACTTGCGTGCTGATTATACTGTCATAGCTGTCCACCACCGCGCTGGCGATTTTTTGCTTGGCAGGATAATCAGTTCTTTGTATGTAAACGAAAATATTCGTGTCTATAAAAGCTTTAGCGCGCATTGGCTTCTTGGCGGTCAAACTTATAACCGGTCATATCTACACCAAGCGAAGGAATTTCGCGTTTTTTCTGGCTGCCAGCCCGCCAATCTGTAATCACAAAAACTTTTACCGGTGTATGGAGCACGGCTTTGTACTCGGCGGGTATTTCGATCTGCCCGTCCTTAATATTGGCTTGAAACCCATAAGTAGGCATATATGCTCCTTGAAATAATTATACCATATAGTATATCCGAAATTCGGGATTTGTAAAAATCCCACACAAATAAAAAAGTTCTTTTAAAAAAATTTAAGCGGTTAATTGTTTATATAAACTATCGAAATTATTAAAACTTTTAAACCACAAATAAATTTCTGGTGAAATCCAATTTATAACTTCAGCCATTTGATTATAAGTCCGTAATAATTGCTTTTCATTTTTTATGATTGACTCAAAATGAGCTATCTTGTTGCGTACTTTTAATAATGTATTGAATGCGGCAGCGATATGCTTTCTGTTGGGCGATCCTTGATAATACGGAAAAATCTTATTTAAACCTTTTACCCATAAAGTAGATTCATAAAAGCCGTCAAAAATATGTCCCCAGAACCCAAAAGAAATAGAGGATATAAGTGTGTCTGGATCGATGTTGTCTTTGTGGGTTAATTTTTTGACTTTTTTAATGGCATCTTCCAATTGTTTTTTATGTTTGTCGCCCCAATCGACATCTAGATACCAGTTTGTTTTGCCAAACACAACAGTCATTTTTTTGTGTATATTATTTCTCAAACAAATTTCTATACAGCTAATAAAAGCGTACAATTCTTCGCAAAGAAGGATATTGAGTTTGTACAAGTTAACGGCTTCCGTTATGTTTAGGTTTTTGTGCTGAGCTATTTTTTCATAAGACAGCAATCGTTTTTCCGAAAAATGTTGCTTTAATTGGTTTAGTAATTTATCCATTAAATGCTCCGTAAAATATTGATTTTTACGCTTTCTATGGTATTATAATATCGAAATTCCCCGGAAAGTGCTATGAGGTCTTAGTAACCTTAACACCCCGGGGTTTTTTGTTGCTGGAGACTTTCGCTGCATTAT
>BGZN01000114.1 GCA_003864455.1 Candidatus Termititenax aidoneus
TCCACCAACAAATGAATTTTACATTCACCCTGTCCGCTCTTGCGCGCCGTGGCTTCCTGCACATTCAGTCCGCTGTCGGACACCACATTGAGAATGTCTTTGAAAATACCGACGCGGTCAAAGCCGGCGACTTCCAGCGCGGCAGGATAAGTATTTTGCGGCGCATTCTGCCAAAACACATCGATCTTTCTTTCTTTGAGTTTGCTGACGTTCTTACAGTCCGCACGGTGCACAGTGATGCCGTAACCCATCGTTACAAAACCGACAATCGCGTCGCCGGGCAACGGGTGGCAGCAGCTAGCCAGACGGATCAGCACCGAGTCCACGCCGTCCACCACTACGCCGGCGCTGTTGGCCTTGCGCGGTTTTTCAAAAATCTGTTTCGGTTCTGCAGGCGGTTTATTTTTCTCTTTGTAATTTTCTTGAAAAGTCCGCGCGACCGCACGGGAAGCCACATCGCCGTGGCCGATGCCGATGTAAAGATCATCAAGGTTGTGAAAATTGTAGCGTTTCAAAATCGGCCCAGTGTGTTTTTCATTATTCAAAATCAGCGCCGGATCGAGCAGCAATTCTTTGAGCGCGGCGTGCAGCATCTCGCGGCCGGTCTCCAAATGCTGCTGCTTGTTTTGCTTGGTGATCCAGCTTTTGATTTTGGTTTTGGTGCGCGGACTTTGTACAAAAGACAGCCAGTCGCTGTTCGGCCTGCCGGTTTTGCTGGTCAAAATTTCTACTACATCGCCGTTGTGCAGCGCGGAGTCCAGCGGCACGATTTTGTTATTGACTTTCGCGCCGACGCAGCGGTTGCCGACTTCGGTATGTACCTGATAGGCAAAATCCACCGGCGTCGCGCCGTGGCAAAGCGAATAAATATCGCCTTTGGGTGTGGAGACATACACCTCATCAAAAAGAATTTCCGTTTTCAGATCGGCCATAAATTCCGCGCTGTCTTTTTTTTCCTCAGCCAACTGGCGCAGCCAGGTCATTTTGCCAATGTAATCCAAGTCCTTTCGTTTAAGCCGCTGCCGACCGGATTTACTTTTGTCCGTCTGTTTATAGAGCCAGTGCGCAGCGACGCCGTATTCCGCCTGCTGGTGCATAGCAAAAGTGCGGATCTGGATCTCCACCTGTTTACCTTCCGGACCGATGACCGTTGTGTGCAGCGATTGATAATTATTTTCTTTGGGCATGGCGATATAGTCCTTGATCTTGCCGGGGATTGGCCTCCATTTGGCGTGGATCAATCCCAGCAAACCGTAACAATCACGTTCGGTATCCACCAGCACGCGCACCGCCGAGAGATCGTAAATCTGCTCAAACTCCAAGTGCTGCGTTTGCATTTTGCGGTAAATGGAATAAAAATGTTTGGCGCGGCCGGACACTTCGCCGTGAATATTATTTTCGCGCAAGATTTCCCGCACTCTCTCGCAAAAATCTTGAATATAATCTTCCCGTTCGCGGCGCTTATCCGCCACCTTGTCACGGATCTGCCAAAATTTATCCGGCTCAAGATAGCGAAAAGATAAATCCTCCAGTTCCCATTTGACCAAGCCCAGACCCAGACGATGCGCCAATGGCGCAAAAATATCCATGGTTTCCTGCGCGTTTTCAATTTGTTTGGCGCGCGGCAAATATTCCAACGTGCGCATATTATGCAGGCGATCGGCCAGCTTGATGAACACAATGCGAATATCCTGCGCCATAGCCAACAACATATTGCGCGTGTTCTCAGCGTGCATTTCCTCTTTCAGAGCGGCACGAGACTTGGCAATTTTAAGTTCGGTCAGCTTGGTCACGCCTTTGACCAAAAACAAAACCTCCGCACCAAAAAATTCCCGGATTTTTTCTTCCGGTGTATCGGTGTCCTCCATCACATCGTGCAGGAGAGCCGCGCAGAGCGTGTCCGCGTCCTGTTTCAGGCCTGCCAAGATCAGCGCGGCCTCCACAGGATGCGCCAGATACGGCTCTCCGGACAGACGTTTTTGTCCGCCGTGCGCTTTTTCGGCAAACTGATAAGCCTGACGGATTTTATTTTGGTCTTTGGCGGAAAGATACGCAGCGTGTTCTAAAAGTTTATCGAGCATCTGGCCGTTATTTTACAGCGAAAAGAGCGGTTATATCAAATTTGGTGTTTAGAAACAGCCTTGACCCTATTTTTTACATTTTTAACTTTTTTATACTAGTTGTATAAAATAGTTAAATTTGACTTTTTTGTACTAGTGGTATAAAATAGTCAAATATGTCAAACATTAGAAGAGATATTCTGTCAGAACTGCTTAAAGAGTTTGACCTGCCGCAGGTTTCTATATTGCTAGGTCCGCGGCAGGTCGGCAAAACTTTTTTGCTGAAAGAATTGGTTAAAGCGGCAAAAAAACGTCAGCTGCGGTCTAGTTATTATAATTTAGAACTGCCCGGCGACAATCTTAAATTTAACCAAGACATGGCCGGCGTATATAAAATGCTGACCGCCAACACCGATGTGATTTTCATAGATGAGTTTCATTATTATCCGAATATTTCCAAGCTATTTAAAGCAATTTATGACAGCAATCAAAAAATAAAAATTTTTGCCTCCGGCTCGTCGTCTATAGAAATACACAAACACTTAAAAGAAAGTCTGGCCGGGCGGCGGCTGATCACCCGCATAAATCCTTTGACCCTGACGGAACATGCGCAAAAAAACAAAATAAAAAATCCGGCCAAAATCCTTAATGAATATCTTGTTTTCGGCGGACTGCCTGGATTGGTGCATGCCGACAGCAAAGAAAATAAAATAAGACTGTTAAACGAATTGCTGGAAACTTATATTCAAAAAGACATTAAATCCCTGCTCAAAGAAGAAAATATCCGCGCTTTTAATAATCTGCTCTACTTGCTGGCCGAACGGCAAGGCTCGCTGATCTCTATCCATAGTTTGGCCAATGAAATCGGCTTAACCAGCCGCACTGTTGAAAAATATTTAAC
>BGZN01000115.1 GCA_003864455.1 Candidatus Termititenax aidoneus
GCAATATGACACGGGGCGGTGAGGATTTGTGCGGCCAGCGCGGTGGTAATTCCCCCGTAACCGGCCGGACCGATATTTAATTTATTAATTTCCTGTAAAATTTCTTTTTCCAGAGCGGCGTAATTTTTGTCAGAATGTATGCTGCCGATCTCGCGGAGCAGGGCTTTTTTGGCCAGCAGAGGGGCTGTGTCAAAAGTTCCGCCCAAACCAATGCCGAGTATCAACGGCGGACAGGGCGCTGAGCCAGCCTTTCGCACGGTCTCGACAACTTTTTTCACAATTTCATTTTTGTCCGCGGTCGGGCGAAGCATATACAACGCGGATTTGTTTTCCGCGCCGCCGCCTTTGGCCAGCAAGTTAATTTTGAGCGTGTCTCCAGCTGCGATCTCAGTATGAATCACAGCGGGTGTATTGTCCTGCGTGTTTACGCGGTCGAGCGGATCACGCACTATCGATTTACGCAAGGACTGATAGCCGCGCGCGACGCCGGATTGAATAGCCTCATTTAAATTTCCGATAATGCGTACCTCCTGCCCAACTTCCAAAAAAACCACGCACGTGCCGGTGTCCTGGCAAAGCGGCAGCCCGTCCGCGCGCGCGATTTGCGCGTTTTGCAAAAGCTTTTGCAGCACCGCGCGGCCTTGCGGTGAAGTTTCGTTTTGTTCTGCCTGACGCAGTGCGCGCTCGATGTCCGGCGGCAGATGGAGATTTATATCCACGATAGCGGCGGCGATTTTTGCGGTGATCAATTCGGCGGCGATGGAACGCATGGGTGGATTATACATGATTTGACCTAAGGAAACTCCCGCGCCTGTGAGAGGACAGGCCGCGTGATCGGGTGATTAGCAGGCTTGCTAAAAATAGACTGTTTGCATAGTATTGCGAGACAAAGCTACATTGCGTGAAATTGTTTCATAAGCGGAGGTGTCATTTCCAAGCCAGTAGTACACGCCGATAACATTATTCTGCTCATCAAAAGCATAGTTACTTATCGAATCGGATATCTTTGCGCCAAAGAACTTGATATGCCTGCCTTCCGGCGCCTTATCCCGCATAGTGTTTATTAAACTATCAGGGTTTGCTTCGCCTCCACTAGCGTTGGAGCAGGCTTCCGCTATAACAATGCCTTTCGGCGCCATATTCTCCAGCCAACTCATATCATCGCCGGTGTCTAACTTGCCGTCCATAATATATACTCTGGAGACAATGGCTTCACGGGCTTTATTGTAAGCACGCATAACGTCGTCAATACTATACTGACTACCAGGCCCAGGATCAATATTACCAAGAAGTTGTAAAATCTCTAGCACAGTGTCCTGGCTAAGTTCATTTTGGATTTCCATGCGAACAAGCTCTGCAAGACCCAAAGAAGACGAGCCATTCCCCTTTCCTTGGAAGAATATGTTTACGTTGTATTTATTCGCTATGCTTTCCGCCACCGGAAATAGTTTGAGGATGCTAATAGGTACTTCCTCTAAACATAGTCCTGAACGTGGGTCTAATTCTAATCGTGGCTCCGGATTTTCAGACAAATCTAAAGTACTTGCAGTACCATGCCCAGCGATCTGTAAAAACTTGACGCCGCCGATTTGTCTGGCGATTTTCTCCGTAATAGGGCCGATCTCTTTATCAGAATTTACTTCGTAATAACAGACCTTGTAGCCAGCCTTTATTAAGTCATTAATCCGGTGCTTGCTACCCTCGAATGCCCCATTCCAATCACTGCGATTGTAAATCAATACCGCTACTTTATCGTCCGGCTTTAATTCTCCTCTGTCGGCGATAGAACGACATTCCAGTATATGCTCTACATCTCTAGGATAAAAACGTTCGGCATAAAGAATCCTTTTTTCTTGAAGTCTCTCGGAGAGGTTTAATGCAGTCTGTTTGTCCATACTGGAGGAAGAATAATTGGGATAGTCCAGCAGGCAGTCAGCGGTGTAATTCTGACCATTATACTTGATACCGTCCAGAACGCTGCACAGAAAAATAAAGTTGAAATCATATAGTTGCGGCTGATGCTGTTCAAGCAACTTGATTAAATCTTGTGCATGTCCCGCATCGCACAGATTACGAAAACTTGGCAGATTGTAAACAAGCCCTCTTATTAGTTCTTTAGTGTCAGCCGGAGCTAGCTGTGGTAAAACATCACGAAGTAAATTAGGGCGGTGCTTAAATAATTCAACTAAGTTCCACCAACCTACAGACTCATTACGATTTGTTACTTCTTCCAGTATCATTGATGGAGTTACGGATCCCATCAAAGAATATCTTTCGTCCCAGCTGATTGGCAGAGTGGCTATTTTTGATGGATTATCCCTGGCTTCTTGAATTTGTTCTTCTATGGTTTTCGGGATGGGTTCTTCTATTGGTTCAGGGATAGGTTCAGAAATTGGTTTTTCTATAACTGGCTCTATCGGCATCGTACAGCCTTGCAGACTTCCAAACGTACATGTTGCTGATCCAATCATATAATCATAGAATTTGTTGTAAGCTTCTTGCGCTTTGTTCGGCACAACAGCATCGACTGCGCTACCTATGACTTTCTGAATGGTTTTGGGAATTACAGCATCAGCTACAGCGGTTCTCACCTGGCTGCCAATTTCGGCAACGCTGTTCATTTCCGACAGAGTACCGCCGATAAATTGCGAGGCAGAACTAAGCGCTTTCTCCAGACCATTTGGCTGCAAGGCCTTGACCAGATCTTGATTTTTGCTTGAGTCGAGAAGTTTTTGGGCATCGCTGGAATTTAACATTATGTCGCCAAAAAAATTCTTGTTCATTGGTATTGCATTTTTTTGGCAAAAACGGCTGATATCTCCCAAATTGCCGGTAAGTCCCCGAAATCCGTCCCGATAAAACTGTATCTGTCCGTCAGTAGTAGCTTTGCTGGTTATACCAGTATTTTTAAGCAAGCCATTATTTAGTTGTCTGCTGATGTTTTGAG
>BGZN01000116.1 GCA_003864455.1 Candidatus Termititenax aidoneus
GTGGGGGGGGGGGGTAGTATTACTTAACATTGGTTACTCCTCGGTGCGAAACTTTTTTAATTATAATGACCACGGTGGAAATTGTAAATAGTCAGAAAATTTAAGACAATCCGCTCCGGCGCTCCCAATCTTTTGTTTTGTAATAAAGAGCTTCGATAAGGGTGTCGCCTGAACTCCCCTCAATCACGATATAACATTTTTGTCCCTCGCCACTGTCATTTCCATTTTCCAGCGGCTGAAAAGTAACCTGCTCCGCACCGGCCTCGCCGAACTCTATTGGCTGGCCGCCGAGCTGACCGAATGTCGGCTGCATCGCCGTGAACGTGCCGCCCTCGGCAAGTTGCATTTGCGTTTGATTTATTCTTGCAACGTTATCTAAACCAACAGCCAATGCCGCCGCGCCGAGCGCAAAATTAAAAGGCGGCGGTGCGGACGCAAGGGCTTTGCCGACAGCTTCGTATGTGCTGATTGTCGCCTGCGCGATGGCGGACGCTTTGCCAATAGCAAAAACTTCCTTGCTGCTGGACTGCATACCTTGCGACATAAAAGCCAGCGTATCCTTGAAATTATTTAATCTTTGTTCGTTAATTTTTTTTGTATTCTCTAAATCTCTTTTTTCCAATTCTTCCTTGAACTTGGAATTTTTATCCGCCAAGAGCTTGATTTGTTCATAAGTTAAAGACGCTAAATCTATTTCGTTTTGTTTCTGCTCTGTTAATTTCTCAAAATCACTAGCCGCCTGCTCTGCATCTTGTTCGTTTTTTACAGCAGCCATTTCTTTTAAGACTTCTTGTTTTTGTTGCTCGGCTTCTATTTCCTGTCTTTGTCGCTCGGCTCTTTCCGCTGTCAATTTTGCCCTGTTTTCCTCTAGTGCTTTTTCATCGATGGTTTCTTGTATTTGGATTATTCGTTTTTCACTTGTTGTTATAGCAGATTCATAACCCTCGACTTGGTCTTTCAGGTGTTGTGTTCCCGGCGACCATTTAAGTGCTTTTTTGTTTGACTCGAGATAGTCTTTATATTTTTCAATTTTTTCTTTTTCTGCTTCTATTGCATCATTAAGTTCCTCTATAGATTTTTTCGATAAATCTGCATCATTTTTAAGCGCGACATAGCCAGCGCCGAGCAGCGCGACCGCACCGACGGCCAGAGTTATCGGCCAGATTGCGGCAGATAGTGCGATACCAAAAGCACCTAAAACTGGTATTGCTCCGGCAACTGTTATCAAGAGGACAGTTATAATCCCGATAAAGGATTTTATAAAAGTTGGCGCGCTTCCAAATGCGACAAAAAGTTTATTTAGCACAGCAACAAACGGCTCTATGGCTGTAATTATTGTCTGGCCGAGCATCTCCTTAAAGTCGCCAAAATTGTTTGCGAGTTGCACTAATTTGCCGGTTGGTGTGTTGGCAATAGCCTGCGCCATACCACCATATCTGCCTTCTAACTGCTGGATTGCGTCCGCCGTCGTCTTGGCTTGAATCCCGTACCGGCTCAACATTGATAAATTGCCGGACATGGCCTTTTCCATGAGTTTGCCGGCCGACACCAAATCCATGCCGGTAGCCGCCGCAAAATCTAGCGTCGCTTGCGTAACGCGCTGTAATTCATCGCCCTGCAAGCCAACTGTAACTAGTCCGGCCTGCACGTTGGTAATCAACTCATCGCCAAACAATGACGCCTGCTGTAAGGCAGAGGAATAATCCTCTATTTCTTTTTGTGTTTTTTCTGTATAAATCCCCTGATTTTTTAACGCTTGGGTTAGTTTTGCGCTGGCTTTTTCCTGCTCCTGAAAAGCGGAAATTAAATTTTTTACTCCAGACCAAACGGCCTGCGCCGCTTGTTTTATCGCAAGAAAATTTTGCGCGAGTTTGCTTAAACTATCGACGGCTTTGCCGTTGGTTTTGCCCTCTCGGACATTCACATCAACGTTTGCTTGCTTATCGACCATACCAATAGGATAAACTGTTAAAAAACAAAGTCAAAAATAAAATTGTTTCAGGAAAAAATCAATCCGATCACTGTAAAGCCAGCGCAAGCAAACAAACAGCCGCATAAAAAAGGACAAACATAATCGCCCAGAACCATATTCTTTTAATAATTTTCCGTTGCTCATTTTCCGGCAAAGGTTTTTCATTGCCGCCGTCGCCACCGGACCGCAAAACTCCGCACGCGATTAAATCCTCTGTCGATAAATCTGCCATATAATCCCCTATAATTCGTCTATTTTTTTCGCAACCGCATTTTCCAAATCGCCGGCGATTGTTTCCACTGCTTTATCAATAAATTTACTCCCTTTAACCGCGCGTGCTTTTTGCGCCAGCACAAAATCAATACCATATTTCATGCCTTTTTTGTATCCCTCGCCGCGACTTTTTCCTTTGCCTGTAAGAGGGATAAAAAGGCCGCCGGAATTTTTGGGTAAAACTTCACGTCTGCCCTCGTTCAGAATTTCCACAATCAAATGCTGTTTGTCGCTGGTCATTTCCTCGTTGCTTATCCGGTAAGCGGATTTTGCGAGTTTTTTCGGCGCTGTCCATGCGCGCGCCGTCGTGCCGGTATCTTTTGGTGTTTCCTCTTTGAGTTTACGCGAGGCGGCAAGCGCAATGTTCCTCACCGCTCCGTCAAAAAATTCGTCAGCGTTGGAAAGTTTTTTAATCAAATCTTTTAGTTCTTTATCGTCGATGGTTACACTAAATTCGCTAATCATAAAAACATTATAACAAAACCCCTGCTCCGCTGAAACCAGCATCTGGCTTGGCTTCCGGCGAACGTAAAAAAGGGGGTGTTTACAAATTGCAAATAATGATGTAAACTTGTTTTGCTTCGGTGGTTTTTGTTTGCGTGTCTTGTGTTTTTTTGAGATGTTTGTATTTGTCTAAACACTTGTTTCACTTATATAATTC
>BGZN01000117.1 GCA_003864455.1 Candidatus Termititenax aidoneus
TGATTATAGACTTTATCGGCGGGGACGCTTTAATGGTGCCGGAGTTACTGGACAAAATACTTACGTACTATCAATACAGGGCAATAACAATGGATCATAAATGGGCCTACCGCTGGAGAGCGAGTATTTCCAGCAATGGAACGCTATTTGAAGACCCGAAAGTAAGGGATTTTATGATGAAGTATAAAGACAATCTTTCGATAGGCGTATCGGTAGATGGTTGTCCGGAGATACACGATAAGAATCGCATACATAAAGACGGACGCGGCACTATGAAAGACATACAAAAATGGTGGGATTGGTATTTGGAATGGAATGGTCCTGAATTTGCCGCGACCAAGGCGACATGCAATAAAGACACAATACCTTATCTGGCCAAATCCATAAAATTCCTGCATGAGGAGATGAGATTAAGGCATATAAATATAAACTTTGTCTTTGAGGATATGCACTTAACACAGGAAGACCTAGACCTACTCGATAAAGAGATGGAGAAATCCGTAATGTATATACTGGGACACAGGCATGATCTGCATGTCTCAATGTTCGATAAAAATTTTGGGATAGGCGAGCCTATGAAAGACCCGGACAAGGGTTGGTGCGGCTCAGGAAGTATGCCGTGCTTATCCATAAACGGCAAAATATACCCGTGCTTCCGCTTCAGTCCGAACACAATGCATAGCCGCAAGCTAGATTTTTATGTAGGGGATGTGTGGAATGGTTTAAACCATAAAGAAAGATTCGAGATAGTCCGAAGTCAGACTAGAAAGAAAATTTCTCCTGAAAAATGTCTGACCTGTAATGTAGAGTCCACCTGCGCGTGGTGCATAGGTGGAGCATTTGCGGAGAAAGGGGAATTTTACCGGCAGACGAATATCTGCGAGGTGCATAAACTTCAATCCAAGTGGAGCAGGAGATACTGGGAGGAATATGATAAATTGGAAAAGGCCAGGGGAAACGCGGACACGCTAAATTTGAAATATGAATCCGGCGAAAAAATCCTGGTCGAGCTGGAGGAAGTTGTTTTAGAGCCAAAGCCTCAGGCGATGCCTGGGCAATTACTTTCCGTGATCGTGCCTGTCTACAATCAAAGTAAATATTTGCCGGAATGTTTGGACAGTTTGCTGGAGCAGACTTATAAAAAGCTGGAAATTATTATTGTAGATGACGGTTCTACGGATAATTCTGCTGAGGTGGCTGAAAGATATGCGCGGCGGGATTCACGTTTCAAACTGGTCAGGCATCAAGCCAATCAGGGTTTATCGCAGGCCAGGAATACTGGTTTGAGCCGCGCGATCGGCCAGTATGTGCATTTTTTAGACGGAGATGATTATCTCTATACTGCGGAAGCTTATGAAAAAATGCTGGGCGCTGCGCTGCGGGAGAATGCGGATATATTGAGCGGAAACATTTATAGTGAGAGTTATGATTGTTTTGTCGGTGCGGATTTGGAAGGCTGGGTAAAGTCTAAAGAAGGAAAAGCCAGGCTGATCAAAACCAGCGCTCCGATGTGTTGGCGTTATTTATATAAGAAAGCTTTTTTGGATAAATATAATTTGAGATTTGACCCGGAAGTTCCTATAGGCGCGGAAGATTTTTTGTTTATGGTTCAGGCGGCTTACCATAGCGAAGGGATATATGTAGTACCGCTGCTGTTTTATTTTTGGCGCCAAAATGAGGATTCTATCACGGGGACGAAGGATCCCGAAAGAGTGGCTTTGTTCGAGAAATATCGGGACATTGGTACGGAAAAGGCGCGGAAGTTTGCCTTGGAGCATGACATAAAGGTTTTCGAAGATATAGGCGCACGGGTTAGGCAAAAATAAATGAGCAAGAAATAAAAAGGAGGAAAAATTATGACAAAGAACAATGGGAACGGAGAAGCTAAAGAAACAACAAAAGAAGCGAAGCCGGAGGTGTGCCCGATCTGCGGGAAAGTGCATCCGCAAAGAGAGGACTTGAATATTAAAGCGACACGGGACGAGGTAGAGAGCTTGATACTCATAAACAATCGGGTGAGCGTGGCGGAACAGGCGGCGCGGCCGACGGCTCTACAGCAGGGAGTTACACAGGAGCAAGTGCAGGTGTTTGTGAATGCGGCGCTCAATGCCAAGGCAGAGGCTATGAATTTACAACGGCAATGGTGGAATGAGATATTCGCCAAATATCCGCAGTTGCCGCGAGACAAGAATGTGTTTGTGGATTTTGAGACGTGTGATTTCTACGTGCAAGTTGAGCGCTAAAACAACTGAAATCTCCATGCCAGACGTTTTAAAAATCTCTTGCATTATTCCGGTGTATAATGAAGAGGGATTTTTACGGGAATGTTTGGAATCTGTCCAAAGACAGTCGGTCAAAGAACTGGAAATAATCTGCGTCGATGACGGTTCTACGGATAATTCTGCAACGCTGCTGCAGAAATATGCCGAGCGTTTTCCAAATATTACAGTTGTCAGACAGGAAAATTCCGGCGCCGGACCAGCTAGAAATAAAGGTCTGGCTCTGGCCAAAGGCGAGTACATCCTTTTTGTAGACGCCGACGATTTTCTGCTAAATACAGACACCTTGCAGCACATGGTGGAACTGGCCGACGAAAACAAGGTGGACGTAGTCAGCGCTAATTTAAAAGAATTTAAGTACGGAAATCTTTTTGGTTGTTCGTTTTTTGGCAGTTATGCTGTCGGTCAAAATATCTTGCTGCCGGAGAATTACGAGATACCTTGGTATTTTTTCAGAAATATTTATAGAAGGAAATTTTTATTGGAAAACAAAATCAGTTTTCCTGATTATCGGCGCGGCCAGGATGTGGTTTTTCTGGCGAAAGTTTTGAGTCTGGTGAAATATATCTATGTTTGTGCGGAAGATCTTTATGTTTATAGGGTATCGGACGCGGAAGAAT
>BGZN01000118.1 GCA_003864455.1 Candidatus Termititenax aidoneus
GCGCCGCGCAGAAAAATTGGCATAGTGAGCCGATCCGTCCGTTGTCTGAGATCGACATCACGCAAATCGAGCCGCAGGATTTGATTGAAAAACTTGCTCCGCTCTGGCAGGTGATGAAAGGAAGCGAGTTTTTGACCGGCGCACCGGCTATGGAGCATCTCGATGCCGGCTACGCGGCGTGGCTGTCCGCTGAATCTACCGATCCAAAAGTGAAAAACTCTTTAAAAGATTACCCGACTTTTACGGCCTTGTTAAAGTCTGTGCATCCGGATTTATTCGACGCTGCAGGCGCTATTGATTGGACAAAAGCTAATCCGGAGCTTGCTTTATTTTTCCAAGCCTACGACCCAATAGGAAATACTAAAATTCCTGCTGAAGGGCAGGATGGTGCAACAGACAATGTAGAGAATACCGGCGACGTGGAGTTGATCCCGGGCATTTTGCCGCCGCATAAGCAGAGGGTGGGCGGAAGCTTGTCGTTAGTGATGGTTTTGTCGGCAATAAGTTTCAAAAAATTTGGAGATATTACAAAAACTGGTTCAGTTGATGATGCTATCGATTGGGAAACAACTATTGGTAAGTTAGAGTATTTAGATGACCCAAACAAAGTGCCGAGTCTAACTGCAAGGGAACAAGCTGCTGTCAAAGTACAGATCTCGTCAATTAGCCGTGTAAATATACCAAAAGATAGATCAGACATTAAAGAAATAGATGATCTTGATCCTATTGATATATTATATTGGAGAAGCCATTTGGAGCATTTTCCGTCTGAAGACGAGAAAATTAAATACATGATTGATCTTGCCAAAGAGCGTGGACATAAAGATGTTACTGAAAAAAATGTTAATAAGTTGTTGGAAGATTTGACTGTGTCAGAAATAGATTATTCCAAAATTGATGACTATAAAGATCAATTTCTTAATGAGTTTGTTTCATCAATTATTGACGAATGGGATAAAGGATATCATGCTATAGATTTTACAAGCTTTGTGTTGACTCAGAGTGCAGAAGGGTCCAATCGTTATGCTGATTGGAGCCCGTCGATATTATCCTATACTAATGTGGATAATAGTAATAATAACAACCGATTAACCGCTTTGCAAAATTTAATTAGAATAATTGTTGAGGAGCCGAAAAGTTATGGAAATGGCAGGAAATTAGGTGAAGAGGAGTACACGGAACTTGTCACTAAATTAAAAGAGTTTACCGACCCTGGTCCCAACAAGTCGATTACTCCAGTTTTGGTGTATACAGTAGAACATAAGGATATGAAAGATATTTCCGAACGCCAGAAGCAGATTATTTTGGATTGTGTCGAGAAGGGGGTTTCTTTTTCAGATTTGAATTTGAATGGCTATGATGGAAACTGGAATGCCACTATCGAGAATGTGATTGCGTTTATTAATAGAATCAAGGAGAGTGAGACCAAAGTTGATTTTGAAAAGCTTATGGAAGATATAGTGACTGTCAGTCTGTATTACAGAGATATGGAGTATCCTAATGGGTATGATGGCAGTGGTAGAGGGAAAGGGTTTCCTGATGGTGGTTATAACAGTAGGTTTCTAGAAAAAAATATTAGAAATAGAAATCAATATGAGGTTATTTATCGTATAGTTTATACAGTAAATTATCTAAAAAATAATCAAATAGTTTTGGATCAATTTAGAAATTCCAAAATCGTAACTAATGTGGAGCTATATGGAATAACCCAAGAAGACGGAAAAATAAAACAAGTGGAAATAACTTTACCAAATGACCAGAAAAAATTGTTGATTATTCCAGACACAGAGCGGGTTGGAACAGATCCCAGACAAGGTATAACTGTTTGCGCTTTTCTATCTGATCCGCCAGAGAATAGGCCATTTGAGGTTCTCACCTACGACCCCCGTTTCCCATTGGAAAACGGCGAATCCGAAGATGCCAAGCAAGCTCAGCAAACACAGCGTGCTGTTGCCGCTGACCTCACGATTAATTGGCAAGGCACACATTTAAAATCTCATGAGCTCGAGCATTACAATGCCGAGATGGAGAAGATTTATAAGGCTTTAAAAGTTGATGGTCTTTCTGAAAAAACATTTCGCGAGGTCAAGGAGAGTTTTTATGGATTGTATAATAGAACGATAGCGGCTATCGCCATGCAGGGACATCCTGACGGCATGGGCACAAATGGTCTGGCCGATCAGTCCACAGTACGTATTCTGGAAAACCTGACTAAAGTCAAAGCCGTAATAGACGCTCTGGACGAAGAGTTTTCCGCTGACAGAAATCGTGCCGATCACAAAGACTGGCGGCGCGAGTTTATGGACAAAATACCGTTAATTATGGATCTGCCTGCCGCCGAGCGCGAAGCAGAATTAGCCAAATGGGAAGAAGCGTATAAAACTGAATATTACAAAGCTATGCCGCAAGATCCGGAAGAGACTGATTATAAGAGGCCAGACCTGCGTGCCAATATACGCGTGGCCAATGAAGAGGAGGATGCTCCCTCGGTTAAATTGCCCGATCAAGAATTGCTCAAATTGAATGAAATTAAGGGTGAACTTGACCTGTATCCATTGGCTGGTATTAGCAGCAAAACGGAAAAACTAAACCTGAAATATCACACTACTATTGACCCGTTTGGGATTTACGAAGACTGTGAAATTGCGCGCGACTATCTCAAGGCCGAGCAGGTCTTTTTGACAGCTCTGAATGAATTTAACACTGTACAGGCGGCAGTATTTGCCGGCATCGAGGCTATGGACGGCAATGGCACGGCGGAAGGCAGAAGACATATCATCGAGGAGTTAAAACTTCTGAAATACGATACAGTCACTGGTGAA
>BGZN01000119.1 GCA_003864455.1 Candidatus Termititenax aidoneus
GCATAATCATACTTTCCACCTTTCTTGAAACTCATACCTAATCTATACCCATTTTTTCCAAAATTATACCTACCCTATTATATCGACAAAACTTGAGCCTTTCTTGCTTGTTTTCACCGGCGAAATAGGCTATGATTACGAAACGCAGACTTTAAGAGCGGCTCGCCGCTCTTTTTTTTAGCAACCCTTGCGGAGGTCAAAATGGTTAGAAAAGGCAATAAAGAGTTCGCGCCGGCTCTGGCGCAGGTTGCCAGCGAGCGCGGACTGGACAAAGATGTGCTCCTGGAGGCCATCAAAGAGGGTTTGAAAGCGGCCGCCAAGAAAAAGCTCGGCGAGGCCTACGCGGACAATTTGCTAGTCGAGATCAACGAAAAAACCGGCGAGCCGGACGTCTATGCCACCAAAGAGGTCGTGGCGGAAGTTACCAACCCGGCCCTGCAAATCATGCTGGACGAAGCCAAAGAACTGGACGACAGCGCGGAATTAGGCGACACGCTGACGATCCTGGTAACGCCGGAAGATTTTGGCCGCATCGCCGTGCAGACCGCGCGGCAGGTCATGTCCCAAAAATTCCGCGAGGCGGAAAAAAGCTCGGTCAACGATGAATTTAGCACTAAAATCAACACTATCATCAACGCCAAAGTGCAGCGCAAAGAAGGCGAAAGTTATTTGCTCGATCTCGGCCGCACAGAGGCGCTGCTGGAAAGACGCGATCAGGTGCGCGGCGAGCGTTACAACCCCAAAGACGAGATCAAAGTGTATGTGGTCGGCGTAGACAATACGGCGCGCGGCCCCAAGATCCGCGTGTCCCGCACCCACCCCAATATGATCCGTGTGCTTTTTGAAACAGAAGTGCCGGAAATCCACGACAAGATCATCGAGATCAAGGCCGTGGCGCGCGAGCCGGGCAGCCGCGCCAAAGTCGCTGTCAAATCCAACGATCCGGAAATCGGCGCGGTGGGCACTTGCGTCGGGCACATGGGCGGACGCATTCACAATATTGTCAAAGCGCTGGGCAATGAAAAAATCGACATCATCGAATGGGTGGACGATCCGATGGAGTTGATTGCCAGCGCGCTGAAACCGGCCAAGATCAACAAAATCCGTCTGGAAGAAAACGAAACTGAAAATGGCGCGGAGAAAAAAGCGCTGGTTTTTGTGGACAATGACCAGTTGTCGCTGGCTATTGGCCGCGCTGGTCAAAATGTCCGGCTGGCTTCCAAATTGACCGGCTGGAATATTGATATTCAAGAAGAAAAAACCAGCTTCACGGAAAATCTGGCCAAAGCCGCCGCCGAACAGCAGCCAGTCGAGAGTGAAACCGGCAAATCCAGCCTGGCCGAAAATCTCAAAGCGGCCGCCGCGGAAGCCAAAGCCGCGGAAGCGCAGAAAAATGCGGAAACCGCGCAGGCCGGGGAAATTCAGCCGGAGGAGGCCGCCGCCACCTAAAAACGTAAATTCCTAATTAAGGATAGGTTAATGAAAGTAAGCGAACTGGCTAAAAAATACAACAAAGAGATTAAAGAAATCCGCGAAATTCTCAAGGAACTGGAGATTCCGTTTAAGGACAGCAAGTCGGCTGTCAATGAGGAAAACTGCCAGAAAGTCGAGGAGTACATCAATCCGCCGGCCAAGAAAAAGGTTTTGAAAGTTATTAAAAAAGCTGATTTGGCCAAACTGGAAGAACAAGCGGAAGCCAAACCGGAAGGCGCGAAAGAATTGAGCGCGGCGGAAAAAGTCAGCAAACATCTCACGCTGGAAAGCCGCAAGAAAAAAGAACCGCCGCCGCCCAAAGAACAGCCCAAGGCCGCGGAAGAAGAACCGAACGCTGTATCTTCGCTCAATCCGGAAAAAGCCGCCAAAACCGCCGCCGCGCCTAAAACAGCGGGCGGTCTCCCAGCAGCGCCGGCCAAGCCGAATAGTCATTTGAAAAAAGAAAAAGTTTTCCGCAGCGAAAAAACTTTTAATGACAAAGAAAATCTGCAAAAACTTTTTAATCAAAAACCCAAGAAAAACCGCTCGAAATATAAGAAATTGAAACTGCAGGAAAAAATGCAAGAAACTGCGCCGGTGGACAATGTGCCGCCGCCCGGCGAGATCACTTTGCTGGAAAAAAGCATTTCCCTGCATGATTTTGCCGCGCAGACCAAGCGGCCGCTGACCGAGATCATGGGCGCGCTGCTCAAAGCCGGTTTGCTCATCACCATCAATCAAAAGATCAATCACGACATTGCCCAAAAAATCGGCGAGCTGATCGGCGTAGCGGTCAAGACGGATTTTTCGGAAACGGAAGATTCCAAGATCAAATATGAACTGACCATGCTGGAGTCCTCGGAAGTAGAAGACAAGCCGGAAGATTTGCAGCCGCGGCCGCCAATCGTAACGATCATGGGGCATGTCGATCACGGCAAGACCAAGCTGCTCGACGCCATCCGCAGCGCGGATGTGGTGGCCGGGGAATTCGGCGGCATCACCCAGCATATCGGCGCTTACATGGTGGACACCCCCCACGGAAGCATCACTTTCCTTGATACCCCCGGCCACGAGGCGTTTACCCGCATGAGGGCCAGAGGCGCCCAGGTTACCGACATTGTCGTACTGGTTGTCGCCGCCGACGACGGGGTTATGCCGCAGACCGTAGAGGCGATCAATCATGCCAAGGAAGCGGATGTACCCATCATAGTCGCCGTAAACAAAATGGATAAACCGGAAGCCAATCCTGACCGGGTAAAGACCCAGCTCTCCGAACATCAGCTTATTCCCGAAGACTGGGGAGGGCAGACCATGTTTGT
>BGZN01000120.1 GCA_003864455.1 Candidatus Termititenax aidoneus
TTTTGACATCCTCACCGCTTATCGGGCTAGCCGGATTTGGGTAAGTCCAAATATCGTCGTCTGTATCATCAAGCCAATCTCTATTGATAATGATCGCGCCGCTGGAATAATCATAATTGAGATAATAATTATTGCTGATCACGGCGCAGATATAATATTTGCCGTTGGGCAGATTATCCGGTATAGGCCAGAAAATCAGGCCGGTATTCTGGGTATAATCATCGGCCGGGATATTTAGAGTGATGCTGCCCACGATAGACCGCGGCTTCCCGTCCGCCCAGCCGTATTTGTTGTCGCTGGTATAATAAATATTTATGGTCGAGCCGTCACCGGTCTCGTGTTTTTCTGTCCACTCTATTCTCAAGACATAACCAGACGGCGGCGTTAAATCTAAAACAGGCTCCGTCACCAAAATCGAGGGCGGATTTTCCGTTGGAGTCCGGCCGTCTTCGGTCGGCACAGACGGCGGATAGTCGATGCCGGGCGGCGCAGGCGGCATTTCTTTATCGTGTTTCACGAACACAGGATGATCGGCCTTGATTAAGCGTTGGTCTATAGTATTGTTTGCTGTTCTCGCTGTGCTGGCCGCGGAGAGCAAGGATACTTATGAGTTATCGCCGCTGCTGATCGGCGCGGACGCGGTCGGTCGCGGCGCGGCTTATCTAGGCGGCGAGGACAGCAATCATTACGTTTTTCAAAATTATTCTTTTTTGACACCCCAAACCACGCCGCGCGCTTCGCTGACAGTTTTTAAACTCATCAATGAAATAAATTATCTTTCCGCCGCTTACAGTCAAGACGCTTTTTCGCTGGGTTTTTTGACCATTCAGGACAGCGGCGGTTTTGTTCGTGATGCCGATGACAATTTGACCGGCGGCAAGATTGGTTACAATGACACGACTCTTTATGGAGCTTATGCTTTTCAGTTTGACCGCTTCGATGTTGGCGCGCGGCTCAAATATCAGAGCAAGTATTTTTCCGAGGTTGACACTTCCGCGTGGGGTTTGTCGCTGGATCTGGCCGGGCATCATCAGCTGACCAAGCACTTGATGCTGGGCGCGGAGCTGGGCAATGTTGCCGGCACTGCCTTGAAATGGACTGACGGCCTGGAGGAAAAAATTCCGCTTAATTTTGGCATCGGCGGACAATTTAAACTCTTTGGCCCGGACGGCTACTGGCAGGATTGGGACTGGCTGGCGCGCCGCACAGATGTTTACGCTGATTTGCGCCTCGAGGATCGCAATTCGCTGCTCAAAACCGGCGTGGAGTTTTGGCCGCATGACCGGGTGGCTTTGCGCGGCGGCTTGCAGCAGATCAATGATATACAAGACGATGAAAACGCGCGGCTCTGGCGTTTTACAGCCGGCGCCGGTGTCAATTGGAACGGCATTTATTTTGACTATGCTTTCAATCCGGGTGATGATATTGCCGAAAATATCACGCATTTTTTTACTATTTCTTACCGTTTTGCCGTGCCGGAAAAACCGGCCACGCCGGATATCGAAGTTATACCGGAGCCAGAGCCAGTGATTGTGGTGGCTGCACCTTTGCGTTACAGAATGTTCACGGATATTGACGCTTACTCGCTGGACGAACAGTACATTATGGAAGATTTGGGTTATCTCGGTTTCATGATTGGTTATCCGGACGCGGTTTTCCTGCCGGAACAGCCGCTGACCCGTAAAGAACTTATGCTGATACTTGTGCGCTTGGCTGAGAAAGAAGGCATTGAGCCGGACCGCGCGTTTTTGAATTTCAGTGATATTACGAGAAATGCAACACCGGATACCATCGACACTGTGCTCAAAGCTTCCAGGCACGGCTACATACGCGGCTACACCGACGGCTCGGTGCGTCCGGAAATATCGGTGCGGCGTTCCGAGGCGGCGGCGGCTATAGCGCGTTATTACGGCATTGACGGTGGAATTTTGCCGCGCGCGGATCTATACACCGATGTGCCGGCCAGACACTGGGCATACAAAGATATTAATCAGACCAAACAGCACGCTTTGACTATCGGCATCGGCAAAGAACTTTACCGGCCGGACGAATATATGAAACGTCTCGATGTGGCGCGTATTCTGTCGCGTATGTCTTTTGTGCAGACGCTCCGCTCCGATCTGCCGGATATTGTCGGTCTGCCGCGCAGCGGCAATGTTACCGAAAGCCGCGAGGTAGAATTTACGCCGCCAGCGCCTGTAGAGATAACTCCGGCCGAAGCGGAACAGATAGATTTTTGGTATGAGGAAGAAATAAATAAATACGAGGAACAGACGGCGGAGCCAGAAACGCCTGTGGAAGAATATCCAGAGGAATATCAGATTGACTGGGAGGAAGAAAATTATTTAAGTCCGCCGCCTCCACCACCGCCTGATAATGACGGGACGGTGGAAGACGAAGACGGCTGGACTATCGATTACGAGTACTAAATCCCAACTGTTAAGGGCACAGGTGTCAAGTCGCTGGGCGTTTTATTAGGGCTTTTAGCCTGCAAATAAACGATTTCGGGGCCGGCTTCAATAGTTATTCCGTATACGCCTTTCCAAGTTGCCGTATTGCTGCCCAGTACCTCTCCGGCCTCGGAAAGCGCAATCACTTCAGCGTTGGGTTCTGTGGAACTTTCTCTTCCCACAATATTTATCTTGCCCTGCGTATCATAATTATAAGAAAAATAAGGCGCGGCAGTTTTTTCCGTAGCTGCCCGTGCCGGCGGATCGCCCAGCGCGTCTCCGAC
>BGZN01000121.1 GCA_003864455.1 Candidatus Termititenax aidoneus
ATGACGGCGCTAATTGGGTGGACGATCAAACTATTGCTGGCTGGTACGCTTGCATTGCGGCCAATGCTGGCAGGGGCTGTCCAAATTTAGTAAACAGCTTTATCAAAGGCAGCTTCACAGACCAAACAAGCTTCCGCAAAGCCGGTGGCAATACCGGCAATGCAGTAACTATCAACGCTAATAATTTGCCGGCACATACGCATGATTTGAGCGGCAAAGCTACCGGCGGGATGAGCCAAAATGCCACTGGGTCTTACAATGTATTTGCTTTTAGAAGCGCTGCGGATGCGGGTATTACTGATAAAACAACATTTTCCGGCAATATGAGCGGTGGCGCTACGGGTAGTTCATTATCCACTATAGACTGGCATGAGCATAGGCCTGGTCAATATCTTAATATAGATGTATCCCATACACATTCTTTTCCTAGCGGCACAAGCACCGGCAACAATACCACCACGGCGGCAGCGCTCAACATCGAGCCGCAGTCGTATGCGTTAATTTATATTAGGAAGGGTGTGTGATTTCTACTTCGTGAGTATGGTATAATTAATTAATTTAGAAGCCTGAGGTAAAAATGACGCCGATTTCTTTTCAATCGGACATTAAAGATAATGTCATAGAAATTCCTCAGCAATATCGTAGTGTGTTGCCAGCGCATGTTTTTGTAACTATTATGGATAGCGCCAGTATTGAGGCGCGAGTATATCAGCGGCGCAAAAACGGCGGCGTTACAGCCAACGATTTTAAAGCGGTGCAAATAGACACTGACCTCTGGGAGTTTGATAGAGAAAAGGCAAATGAGCGCTAAAAAAGTCTTTATTGACACAAATGTGCTGGTCTATGCTTACTCGGCAAAAGATACCATTAAAAAAGAAAAAGCTATCGCCGTATTGAACGCCAATGAGTGTTTGGTTAGTACTCAAGTGTTAAACGAGTTTTGTAATGTTTGTTTGAAAAAGTTGGGATTTGCGGCGGAGATTGTTCAAAATATAATCGAGGAAATACTTAATGTTTGCAGCTGTCATATAGTTAACCATGAGACAATAAAACATGCGCTTTCGTTGCAAGCCAGTTGCGGATTTTCATATTATGATTGTTTAATCGTGGCTTCGGCGGGTGAATGTGGGTGTCAGTATTTGTTTACGGAAGATTTAACTGACCAGCAGATAATTGATAAGGTGATTATTAAAAACGCTTTTAGTTAAGTACAAAGTTTTTTCTGCCGGGGTTGTGTTAAGATTACTATATGAATTTAGTCGAGCGCAGCGACAAAGTTTTGTCCAGGGTTTTGAGCCATTTTACCACGCTGGAGATCGATCACGGCGCCGGCGCGTATCTTTACGGGCTGGACGGCAAAGCCTATCTGGATTTTGCTTCCGGCATTGCGGTTACGGCCACCGGCCATTGCCACCCCGAAGTTGTGCATGCCGTTCTGGAGCAGACCAAGAAAATCATTCATAATTGCGCCGGAGTTACATATATTTCCGCGAATATCGAGCTGGCCGAGAAGCTGCAAAAAATTGTGCCGATTAAGGACGCGCGGTTTTTTCTCACGCAGTCCGGTTCGGAAGCGGTCGAGGGCGCGCTCAAGGCCGCTAAATATGTTTCCGGCAAAAGCGGCGTCATCACTTTGCAAGGCGAATTTCACGGGCGCACTATGGGCGCGCTGTCGGTAACGGCCAAAAAAGCCTACCGCGACGGTTACGGCGAATTGATGCCGCATAGCTTTATCGCCGAGGCCGAGCTGGACGCTGTCGCCAGATTGAACGACGGCAATATTGCCGCGGTCATCATCGAGCTGGTCAAAGGCGAGGGCGGCTACGCGGCGCGCGACAAAGATTTTGTCCAAAAATTGCGCGAATATTGCGCGCAAAATAAAATTTATTTTATTGTCGACGAAGTGCAAAGCGGTTTTGGCCGCACGGGAAAAATGTTTGCCTGCGAGTGGTACGGCCTTGAGCCGGACATCATGGCGCTGGCCAAAGGCATCGCTTCCGGTTTTCCTCTGGGCGCGGTGGTTTTGAAAAAAGAAATTTCCGACGCCTGGAAAACTTCCGCGCACGGCGGCACTTATACCGGCAATCCGGTGGCCTGCGCCGCAGGCAGCGCGACTGTGGATATTCTCCAGCGCGAAATGCCCAGAATGGTCGCGAAAATAAAAACTGTCGAGGAAGCCTGCGACAAACTGCTCGCGCAGTATCCGCAGATTTTTCTGAAGCGGCAGGGACTGGGTTATATGATCGGGCTGGTTTGCGTTTCCGGCGCGGTCTGCGCGGAATTGCGCCAGCGTGCTTTGGCCAGCGGTCTGCTGCTCATCAGCAGCGGCGCGGCAGGAGAAGTCGTCCGCCTGGCTTATCCGATTACGGCGACTATAACGGAGCTGGAAAAAGGTTTTGCGATTATCGCCCAGGCCGCCGGAGAAATGTAGCTGTGCAATATTACGAATGGCAGGATTTGCTGGATAGCGCCGCGCAAAAAAATGAGCCGCCTTTTTTATTGATTTTGGACGGACTGGAAGATCCGCGTAATTTTGGCGCAATACTGCGCACCGCCGAGGCTGCCGGCGCGCACGGTGTAATCATTCCTAAACGCCGCTCGGTGCAAGTCAATGACACTGTCCGGCGCACTTCCACTGGCGCGGCGGATCTGGTGCCGGTGGCGCAGGTCGCCAATGTCAACGAAATTATCAAGCGCCTGAAAAAAATGGGTATCTGGGT
>BGZN01000122.1 GCA_003864455.1 Candidatus Termititenax aidoneus
GCAGGTCAAAAACCAATTCATCATGCACTTGTAAAATCATTTTGGCCTTAAACTTTTTTTCTTTCAGCGCCCGCGCCGTGCGGAGCATAGCGATCTTGATCAAGTCCGCCGAAGTGCCCTGTATCGGCATGTTGATCGCGGCGCGTTCGGCCATGGCGATTACCTGTTTATTGCCGGTTTTCAATTCTGGAAAATGGCGGCGGCGTCCCAGCAAAGTCGTTACAAAACCCTGCCGGCGCGCCAACGCTATCGTGTCATCAATATATTTTTTGATACCCGGATACATGGCAAAATAATTATCGATAAATTCTTGCGCCTCGCCCGACGAAATACCGACATTGCGCGCCAGACGCCGCGCGGACATGCCGTAAGCGATGCCGAAATTCACGGCTTTGGCCTGTGAACGCTGCGCTTTGGTAACCTTATCCAGCGGCACGCCGAAAACTTTGGCCGCCGTGGATTGGTGAATATCCAGACCCTGCGCAAAAGCTTCCTGGAGATTTTTTTCATCGGCGTAATGCGCCAAAATACGCAGCTCGATTTGCGAATAATCCGCGGAAAGCAAAACCTGACCGGATTTTTCGGGAATAAAAGCCTGCCGGATTTTTTTTCCGGCCTCGCTGCGAATGGGAATATTTTGCAGATTGGGGTCAGAACTGGAGAGGCGGCCGGTAGCTGTGATGGTTTGATTGAAACTCGTATGCAATTTGCCGTCCTGTGAATCGATGAGCAAAGGCAGCGCGTCGACATAAGTAGATTTTAGTTTGGCCAACTGGCGGTAGTCCAGCAACTGCCGTGCGATATCATAAGTATAGGCCAGTTCTTCCAGCACCGCCGCGTCTGTGGAGTAGCCGGTTTTGGTTTTTTTGCTGGCCGGCATTTTGAGTTTTTCAAAAAATATTTCGCCGAGCTGTTTGGGCGAATTAAGATTAAATTCCTGTCCGGCCGCCGCATAAATTTTTTTCTCCAGGTCTAGAATAGAGCCGTGCAGTTCCCGGGACATTTTGGCCAAAAAAGCCGTGTCGATTCTCACGCCCTGCTCCTGCATCTCGGCCAGCACACCGGCCAGCGGCAGTTCGATCTCCTCGTACAATTTATACAAATCCTGCTCTTTGAGCAGCCGCTCGTATTCCGGCAATTCGTCGATGTCGTTTTGATTGATATCTTCCGGCAGTATCGCGCGCTCGGGGTGCAAAAGATACTTCATCAAACGCGCGGCCAGGGCTTTTTGCGTGTCCAACTTTGGCGCGGTGATTTCGCTAAAAAGATCGCCCTGCTCCGGCGCGCCGCGGCTCGGCGCAGCAGCCTCCGGCGCAGCGTTTGTTTCCACCGGCGCGCCGCCACCGTATTTTTTCACCAAAGAAGCCAGCTGCAATTCTTTGAGCAACGGCACGGCTTTGGCCACGTCGATATTTTCACGCCGGCCTAAATCTAAATCAAATTTACCCGGCGCTTTGGTGTCAATCGTCGCCAACTGATAACTCAAATCCAAACTTGCCAAATTGGCGGCAATTTTAGTTCGGACGGATTGCTTTTTGATGTTTTCCACATTTTTTTTGAGATTTTCGACAGTGCCATATTCCTGCAAAAGCGCGACGGCAGTTTTTTCACCAACGCCCGGCACGCCCGGAATATTGTCCGACGGATCGCCCATCAAAGCTTTGAGATCGATAATTTGCGCCGGCTGCAAACCGCCAAAACGTTCACCGACCGCCGCCGCGTCTATTTCTTTCAGCTCGGACGCGCCTTTTTGCGGCATCAGCAGATGCACCTGTGCATTGACCAGCTGCATGCAGTCTTTGTCGCCGGTCAGGATACGCACATCATAACCGGCGCGCGCCGCCTGTTCCGCCGCCGCGCCCAGAATATCGTCGGCCTCAAAACCGGCCAGTTCAAAAATCGGAATATTGGCCTGCCGGACAATATTCTTGATCAGCGGCACTTGCGAGCGAAATTCATCGGGCGCAGGCGGACGCTGGGCTTTGTACTCTCGGTATAATTTGTGGCGAAAAGTCGGCTGCGGCAAATCAAAAGCCACCGCAAGCGCGTCCGGTTTTTTTTCATCCAGCAAACTGAAAAGCGTTTTGCAAAAACCATAAACGGCGTTGGTGGTCTGGCCGCCAGTCGTCAGCATCGAAACCGGCAGCGCAAAAAAAGAGCGGTAAGCCAGCGCGTGGCCGTCGATTAAATAAAATTTCGGACGGGTCATTTTAGTATTTTAGCACAGCGCCAGTATTTTATTCGGCTGAAACGTCGGTTTTGTTTTTCGGCAGTTCTCTCATGTGGGGGAATAAAAGCACATCGCGTATTGATTCCTGTCCGGTCAGCAACATCACCAGCCGGTCAATGCCGATACCCAGGCCACCTGTCGGCGGCATACCGTGCTTGAGCGCGGTAACATAATCCTCGTCTTTCATATTTGCTTCGAGATTGCCGGCCGCGCGCTGCTTGACCTGCTCGTCAAAACGCGCGTCTTGATCAAGCGGATCATTTAACTCGGAATAAGCGTTGGCCAATTCCATGCCGGCGATGATCAACTCAAAACGCTCGACCAGTCCTGGCTTGCTGCGATGCTTTTTGGCCAGCGGCGAATCCGCCAGCGGAAAATCCACAATGAATGTCGGGTGCACAGTTTCGGCTTCAAAAGCGTCCAGATTTTTTATTTCGCCGTGC
>BGZN01000123.1 GCA_003864455.1 Candidatus Termititenax aidoneus
CGCCGGCTTGGAAGCCGACGGAGATAAAGATTATCGGGACGGTGATTACCGCGGCGGCGTCGCGCTGGTGATCGGCGGTGAAGGCAATGGCCTGGCGCGTCTGACCCGGGAACTGTGCGATTATATAGTAAGCATACCGCTAAAAGGCCGGATCTCTTCGCTCAACGCTTCGGTGGCCGCCGCGCTGCTAATGTATGAGGTTGTGCGGCAAAGGGATACGCGATAGAATATTTTCATGCGTTTAATAATTTTTCTCATCATTGTCGCGCTGCTGGTCTGGTACTGCCTGACGCCGTTTCTCAAATACCGCGCGGAGCAGTACGAGCAATTATTAAAAAAGACGAAAAAATAATGCCGCGCAAAATTAGAATTTTAATTGTCCTCTTAATTCTCGGTCTGGTTGGCGGATTTTCCGGCGTGTTGTTTTCACTGGCGCGTTCCAGCGGCGGCGGCGTGCCGCGGGCTTCGCTGGCCGAAGATCTGGCGGTGCGGCAGGCGGCTGGCGGTTATTTGCAGGCTTGGCAGGATCAAGCGCCGGAGCGCATGTACGTTTATCTCTCACGTTCGGACCGGGAACTAGTGTCCCCGGACGAATACCAAAAACATTTTGAGGCTTTTCCGGTTTTTCCGCAGCATTTCAAATTGGGCGCGATCAAATTGCTGGCCGCGGACAAAGCCTCGATCAAAGTCCGCGTGATGTGGCCGGAAATGTCCGAGGAAAAAATGCTGGACCGCGAAGAGCAGTTAATCCTGGTCAAGGAAAACGATGTTTGGCGCATCCGCGAAGATGAATCGTTGAATTAAAACGGCCTTACTGGAATTAAAATATGCCAATAACCTTGAATAAAAATAAATTGTGTTTTATTACTTGTGTGAATAATGAGATGCTTTACGAGAGGTGTTTAGCCTTTCTCAAACTTTTGGCAGTGCCGCCGGAAATTACAGTAGAATATAAAGCCGTGCGCAAAGCCGCTTCCATGTGCGCTGGTTACAATAAGGCCATGCTGGATTCTGATGCTAAATATAAAATTTATTTACACCAAGACGCTTATATAATATATCCCTATTTTATCCAGAGAATTTTGCAATTATTTTCCAAACAAAATGTTGGTCTGCTGGGTGTGGTTGGCGCGCAGACTTTGCCAGAGTCCTGTGTCTGGTGGCAGTCAGAGCATTGCTGCGGCAGAGTTATTGATTCGGCGGCAGGTTTTTTAAATGACCTTATTTATCCTTTGCGAGATACGCAAACCAGCAGTGAAGCGCTGGTAGTGGACGGATTGCTGATGGCTACTCAGTATGATCTGCCTTGGAGAGAAGATTTATTTAAGGGCTGGCATTTTTATGATCTAGCGCAGTCTTTGGAATTCTATAAAGCCGGCTATAAAACCGTAGTGCCATTGCAGCCCTGTCCGTGGGTGATGCATGATTGTGGAATTGCGAAACTCTGCGATTACGCTAAATATAACGAGGTTTTTAAGCAGGAATATCAAAAAATAATTTCCGCCAAAAGCTTCACCATCGGATAGTTTTCTTTGAATTGCTGATAATTCAGCTCAGCGATTTTCTGCGCCCGGGAATAATCCGCAAGATATTGAAGACAGGTGTCCACGATCTGTTCATAAGGCACGCTGACCAGATCGACTTGGGAATATGGATTGTCCGCAGATTGTTCGGAAACAACAAAAACTTTATTGTTGAGCAAATAGGAAACTCTGGCGGATTCAAAAATCCGGGTTTTATAGTGATGCAGATTTAAGACAATTTTTGCTCTGGCTATATACTGGTCGCGCTGTGTGCCGAACACGCCGTTGAGAATAATTGTTTTTATATTGCTTTGTTTTTGCAGTTGAGACAAAATTTCCTGACGCCGCTCATTGATTATGCCGTAAAATAAAATATCAATGTCTTTTTCAACAGGCTGGATAGTTTCCAGTTTTTCGTGAAATCCTGGCGGAAGATATTGAGCGGATAAGCCGAGATTTTCCAGATATTTTATATTTTTCAGGGAAAAATCCCAAATGTTTGCCGCATTATGCAAGATACTTTGCATTTCAGCGCTGTCCTGCCAACCGCCGTTACCGAGTTGTTCGAACTGATAAGGAATATACTTGACCTCGCGCAGTTTTTTGTCGCGCTCATCAATGTTTTGATAGTGGAGCAAAATGTTTGTTTTTTCTTTGCTGATCAGATTATTCTTAAATGTGCAAGGCACGCCGAGTGAATTAAAAGAATATAAAAGCAGGAGCGCGATTTCCTTAAAGATCAGAGCTTCCAGGGGGTTGAGTTGCCACATGGATAAACAGATATGGTATTGCTTGTCCATAAGTATAGTATAACAGTTGAGCGGATATTTTGGGGAAGCGTATAATTTTGAAAATTCAGGGTATTCTAAAAATGAGGGGAATAAAATGCCTGCTAAAACTAAAAAATCAACGCGCCGACAGCCTGCGCTTTCCGTCTGTATGATAGTCCGCGACGCCGCGGAAAATCTGCCTCTGTGCCTGGACTCAATCCGCAAAATTGCCGACGAAATTATAGTGGTGGACACCGGCTCGCGCGACAACACCGTAGCGGTTGCCAAAAAGTATACGGACAAAATTTATTTTTTTCCGTGGCGCGATGATTTTGCCGCGGCGCGCAATGAGTCG
>BGZN01000124.1 GCA_003864455.1 Candidatus Termititenax aidoneus
CGCGCCGCGCGCGCAATTTTTTATGGGTTTTTGGCCGGCTAGTTTCAAAATAGCGTCGCGTTCGGCGTGATGTCCGCCGTATTTTTCATGCCAGCCTTCGGCGAGTATTTTACCATTCCTGACGATCACCGCACCGACTAGCGGATTGGGCGAGACAAAGCCGCGGCCGCGTTCTGCCAGCGTAAAAGTGCGGCGTATAAAATGTTCATCTGCGGCGGAAATTTTTACCATGCTGAATGATTATACTATAATGGGATCATGTTAATGAGTACACAGTTACTATCAATAGTCAGTCTGCCCAGAGATAAAACCAGATTTGAACCGCTCATAGATAAAGGCACTGGTTTAGCTAAATGTAATCTATAACCATTATTCAGCAAAATTATTTCCTGCACTTGTAACTCGGCAATTAATCTCAACGCCTTTTCCTGAATAGTGATTTCGGCAGAGGGCACGAGAAGCGGCTCTTTGTAGATAAAAGCTTCTATTTGATCTGCTGCTCCAAGTTTTAAGCCAGAGACTTGTGTGTTGGCGGCAAAGGGAAAAGAGGCCGAAATCTTTTGACTTAAAGCAAGGATTTTAGTGTGCGAAACCAGATCAAAACAAACAGTATCAACAAACACAGAACCTAAGCCAGGAATAAAACGCTTGCCAACATTTTCTAACACAGGCAAAACCTGCCGCTGCTTTTCATTTATCAAAACTGTCTGGGTTGATTTGTTTAAGGCCGGTATATTTAGCGGTTTATTCAGGCTTAATCTATACAAATTTTCCTGCTCAAGTTGTTCGACAGCGACGAGAAAACCCCGCACGCCCGGAATATAATTTTCGGCCAAGTTGATAAGTTTACAATAAAGCATAGTCGGTTAAGGTATCGCAACTTTTGAGAAATTGTTGCAAAAGTTTAGCCTTGGCAGAAATTCTTAAGCGCTAAAATAATTTACTGACGATTTAATTAAGAAGGTCATGGTAATTCATGTGTATGCGGACATGGGCAGCATAACTGCCGCTTTGCGGCATATCAAATAAAAGGCGGACACAATCATTTATTCTTACGCTGTAAGTCGGCTTGCCGTTTACGGATACTTGTTCGGGATTGCTGCCGGGAAACTCTTTTCTAGCGGCGTGTTGAAAACTATCCCAGGAGGTATATTTGTTTAATAGACCAATCAGCTCCAGCGCTTTGCGGACGCTGAAACCCTGAAAGTTGGCGCTGCCCTCTTTAAATAATTTTTCAGTCTCCCTGTCCGAGAAAGTAAGATTGCGCTCAATACCCTTGTGCCAATATTTGGCGGATAGCGCTGCTTCTTCAAAAGACAGCTCTGCGATATTACGTTCATTGTTTTTTGGCGCGGTGTTCCAGAGCAGGCGAATATAATAATTGTCATTTGTATCAAGCTTAATTTTAAATTCAGTGATGGTTGGGCTTAATTCAACATACGTTGCATCGGGAAATTCTTGAATAAGATTTTCCGGGGTTTTAGCATTTTGAATAATTTCCCATTTCAAATTGGCTTCTCTAACAACATCCAGAATTTTAAGTTGTTTGGTATTTTTCTGATTCTGGCTTAGATTGCTGTTTTGCAGTTTGATTTGCTTGGCGTGCAGATTGACAAAATTACCCTCCCCAAAAGATAATTTTAAACTTTCCGAGGCATCCAGTTCAAAACGGGCTTTACTATTATGCCAGCTTGCAGACAACTTCTTTATCTCAAGCGCTGAATACAAAGCAAAGTCCGGCTCCGGAAGAGTTTGCTCGGGCGCGCGCAAAGAAAAAACAATATATTGACGAATTTCTTTCAAATAAAACGCATAGAGAGCCAGGCCATTTGGCTCATTTCGCAAGCGCAAGAGATGAATTTGAGCGTATGCCATTAGTTCTTGGAGCGTGCTTGCTAATTGCAGCCCCTCAATAATATTGTTTATCATTGCAGCAGTCTGAGTGGAAATTTCTTTGCCTTTTATTTCATTAAGAATGGCGGCGATTAGCCTGGCTGAGCCGTGTTGAATAATATTATTAGCAATGGCTAGTAATTTCGTATACATAACCAGTTCCTTTCGCAACTAACAGCATACTAACTTCCTATATAAATAAATCGAGTTGAAAGCAGAAAAAATGCAGTGATTTTTCCTGCTGTATTTTTAGTTAAAAATTTTTAGGAAGACTTTAAGAATGCTCTATTAGTTTAAAAAGTTCCTCAACCAATTTTTGTTCCGGCACAATTTTCAATCTTTTACCCCGAGTAAAGATAATGCCCTGGCCTTTGCCGCCGGCGATGCCGTAATCCGCGTGCGCCGCCTCGCCCGGGCCGTTGACGACGCAGCCCATCACGGCGACAGTGATGTTTTTGCGCAGTTTTTGCAGTCTTTGTTCGACTTGATTGGCCAGACCGATAATATCTATTTGCGCGCGGCCGCAGGTCGGGCAGGAAATGACTTCGGGACAGGCGAGCAGCCCCAGAGATTTGAGTATATAACGGGCGGCGAATACTTCCTTGATCGGATCGGCGGTCAGAGAAACACGCACTGTATCGCCCAGTCCGCGGGTCAGCAGTGCGCCCAAACCTACTGCGGATTTTAGAGCGCCGTAATATTCTGTGCCGGCTTCGGTGATGCCGACATGCAAA
>BGZN01000125.1 GCA_003864455.1 Candidatus Termititenax aidoneus
TAGTAATATTTTTCACAACTTGTGAAGCTGTGTTCATCCGGCCAAATCTACGATTGATCTCATCTTGCGTTAGCTGAGGCGGCGGGTCTATTCCCAATCTTATATTTCTTTCTTTTTCTTTATCAATTTCTGCCCAAGCCTGCGCAATCAAAGGCCGCGCAATATGCTCATCAATAGCTTTACCGCCAAAATGCACGGCAGTAAAACCGCTGGCGGTTTTCATCAACCCTTGTATTGCCCCTGGTATACCGGAAAAAGCCGGACACAAGGACATCAAAATCTGAGGCAATTCAAAAAACACATTGGCTGTACCCTCGGAAAGAGCGGTAATTACCATAGCGATCATAAATTTTTCTTGTTCGTACGGGTCCGGACTAAGCAGCCTATCTCCGTATCTATCCTTGATCTTTTCCACTCCGTCAAAAAGACAACCCGCGGCAAAAAGAGGCAAAAAAACTTTAAGCATATAATCAGCGCGGTTGGATAAATATTTGCCGGCGGCTTTTGTGTAGCTGATACCAGCGGCTTCCCGTGTTTTTCTCTCAATAAAGGCTCTGGCGGCGGCTTCCGTTTCCACGATTCCAACCCATTTTGCAATTCCTTTGATTATCAAATTATCCCGAACTGAGCAAAACACGCCAAATCCTGTGCTTTCTGGCAAAGAGCGCAAATACTTGCTGCGTTGTTGCGGATCTAAAATGTTTTCTCCGGCATTAGCGAAAGCATCACCAATAGCCTGTTTCCAAGTAAGCGGATCTGTGAGGGCAAATGTAATTTCCCGTTTCCCGTTACCAAATAGAGCGATCAGCGCCCCGATAAAGAAAGCACCGCCGGCGCTGTCTAGTTCTTTTAACAATTTATCCGCATTGCTAACGCCTTTTGCGGCTAATTCCTGCGTATATTTCTTGGACCTAGCTTCCAGCAACGCGTTTAACTCCATGAGCTCTCTCTGCTTTGAAGGAATGCTGCTAGATGGATCTTCTTTTTTAATAGCTTCTATTCTCTGCATCCATTTATTTATATCCTCATCCAGGAAAATTTTCTTGTAAAATTTATCCTGTTCAGCAGGAGATAAACTTTCAATAATTTGCCGTGAACTTTCCACAGCTTGGTTACGCGCATCCTCGTTCGGTTCGGCAGCGGCCAGTCTAATTTCTTCTGTTGTCTGGGCTCTCGCCTCAGCATTATCCGGCGCTGGCCTAATATTCTGCTGGATTCTTGCTTCATCAGCGTCAGGTGTTGCTCTGGTTGTCTTTGTTTCAGTTTCCGTTTTAGTTTTTGCTTCTGCGAGCGCGGCAATGTCCGCTGCCTTAGCTTCCTCTATATCGTGGAATTCAAATGTACGTCCGTCATCGACGCGCAATATATATACCGGAGTCAATGTCTTTTTTGAGCCAAATATTCCGCTGATATTTAAATCTATATTTCTATCTCTAGTGCCTAGCGGATAGCTGCTGGACGGTTCGGCTTTTTCATATGCCCAGCCAACGCTAAGCCGGCCGCCAAAATCATAGTCGGTGCGGAGATTGCGCGTGGACAGAATACTCTGATTCAATTTGCTATAAAAAGCTATTTGCAGCTCAAATATTTTGTTTTGATAATCCCTTTCCGCTTGCAATATGCGGCGATTTTTCAGCTCCTGCAAATCCTCGCCGGCTAAAGGCTTTAATTCCGCTATTTCTCTCAATTCTACGCTTAGCTGTTCACCGGCTCTTTTATATTCACGCATGAACTCTGCGGCGTTGGCTCCGCGTTCGCTTAGAACAGCGGTGGTATTACTGGTCTCCAGCGGCACAATATAATTATATTTATTTATATAGGCATCATTTACTATTTTGACAAAATCTTCCGCGGTTTTTGGCAAATTATCCAATTCCAATTTAATGTCCAGACCCAAACGGTCAACCTCCGCCTGCAATCCGGCTAAAATTTCTGTTTTAACTTTACTGTCTACATCATCTCCTCCTGACCGCAGCATAGTCAAAGCCCATTCATTTCGGTTAAATGTTTCGCGCGCCAACATAGTGCGGTATTCCGTCAGCGCAGCATTCAATCTCCTCTCGTCGCTAAATTCTCCAAATAAACCATACATTTTTTTCTCGTTTTCTGTGACCATCAGCTTAACTCCGCCGGGTTGAGCTTGGTCGATTTCTCGGAATGTGATTTGCTTCATAGCCGCATCCGTCAATCTATAAATCAAGCCGAGGTCTGTCTGCGCCCAATGCGCCCGCAATGTATCTAAAGCTTTTTGGGTCAAGCCTTTTTTCAAGAGTTTTTCCGCTCTGGTCTCAAAATCCGCGGCAAAACGCACAGTGCTGCTGCTGTCTGTACTGGACACTATCAATAATCCATTTTTAACGCATAGATCAAACTGCCTTCTAGACAAGCCTAATTCATCTATACTTTTTAGTTTTAACTCAGCCACATATTCGCCGTCGGCATTTGGTTTGATCAACGCCTTAATATCCACGCCGACTTTCTGGAAAATCTCATCGGCCAGACAGGTAAAATCATAAACTGTTCCGCCTTTGGAGCCGCGGTCAGCACGATTGAGCGCTTGAACAAAATCCAAAAAACCGCCGCTGGGTTTGCCGTAAAGCAAGAGATT
>BGZN01000126.1 GCA_003864455.1 Candidatus Termititenax aidoneus
ACCTGCCAGCACAGCCTTTTGATAATTCGGGTCGACAAGTGTGTTTTTATAGTTTTCTTCAGCGTTCTGCAAATCTTGATAAGCAGTGTCTAGCGCGGTATTGGCCTCGTTCCAGTAATTGTAGGCCAGAATATTTTTCTGATTGGTTAATTCCCGCTGGGCGGCGGCTACTTTGCTTTCTTTAGTCGAATCTTGGTCGCTCAAGGACTGCGCGGCGCTCAAGGCTTTACGCGCCGCTTCTACCGGCGCCAGGCGCGGGTCGTGAGGATTGGTACTCTTGATCTCTCTCTCCGCCGTTGCAAAACTGGGGCGGCGTGTCTCATAACGAAGCGTGTCATAAATGGTTACTTCGTTTCCTTTTATATAATGCACTTCAAAATTGCCCGAAGAATTTAGGAGAGCTTCTAGCTGCATTCTTTCTTTCATGGTGATCTTGTCGGCATTCACATTGATAATAGTCGAGCCATGGCCGCCCTGCAGATCGGACGACATCCAGACGCCGCTGCCGGGCGCATTGTCCTGAAAATCTTTCGTTACCGCTTCCGGCGAATATTCGCTTAACAATAAATCAACATAAGAGATCGCGTTGTCTTTGTTTTTGGTATAGGCTTCCAGAGCTTTGCTGAAAGTTTCATAATTGGCGATCTGCTGCGTTCTGGCCGCGGCCTGTTCCGGCGCGGGAGTTTCACCTGTGCCCAATATTCCTTCGGCTGCCGGCGGGACCGGGCGCAGGACAATTTCCCCATCGACAGTGGCAACCTGCAGAGTTTCATAAACCGGTTTGCCATTTTCCAAAACAACTTTGCCGTTTTCAGTTTTTTGTCTGACCAGAGTAAGCGTTTTAGTTTTTTCTCCTTCAGGCAGTTCAGCGCGCACTTTTCCTTCAACATCTATTAGTTCAGTTTCAGAAAGCTCCGTATTCGGCGGCAGTAAAATATTGCCGTCTTTATCTACACCGACAGTTATTGTTCTGGCCTCTTCACCTTCGCCGAGCGTAATTGTTTGCGGAGTTATTCCGGCGGCTTTTAAGTCTGATTCAAATTTGGCTTCCCGAACAAAACTGGCAAAAGGAACGCCTCTCCTGTTTTCGGGAACGGAATTATAAGCTTTTTTATAGGCCGGCACGCCCTGGCCGAGCTTGAATTTGGGTGGATCGCCCGCGGTAAAATCCACTGTCGATAAGGTCTTGTATGCCCGGTCTATTATTTTCTTTTGGGCAGACGTTGGGTTATCACCATATATCACGGCCTCTAGTTTTGCTTCGTCGAGAACGAGTTTTCCGTTTTCATCAGGAGTAAAGACATCTTTGGCGTGCTGCTGCAATTCATCCACGCCGACGCCAAGCTCATCGGCAAGTTTGGAAATTTTAGCATTATATTCTTCGTATTCTTTCAAAATTTTCAAGACGGCTTTTTCGCTCTCTTGGCCGGCGTCCAGCAGCTCTTTCATTGCCCATTTGTCCTGATCCGAGACAAAAGGATCGTTAAAAAAAGCGTCCAAAGTTTCGAGCTGTCCCGCATATTTAGAGCTGCCGTTGGTGGCCGCCACTTTGCCCCAGCCCAAAATACTGCCGGCATGTCCGGTAACCACCGGACCATTGGGGCCGTTTTTCAACTGCATCTTGCCGACAGCCAGTTCCAGCGCGGAATTATTAAAGGATTCATGCACGGACACATTGCGGCTGCCTTCCCGAGCATAGGCGTTCACCAGCACGGACATCGCCTCTCGGACATCGCGCGGGTCCATAAAGGCCAGCAGCGTGGCCAGGCCCTGACCAAGCTCCGCATTATTTTTCTCGTATTTCTCCTGCTCGACGATCATCTGCGCCAGGTCTGCGGAAAATTTGGACAAGTAATCGAGAGAATCCAATACTGTATAAGCCCAGCCCTCGCCGTTGGGTTTATGCGTCTGGGCGGAATACACGGACACCGCGCGGTCGCCGGTGGTCTTGTCCTGAGCGCCGATAGTCATTGCGCTGCTGGCGTCCTGGAGTTTGCCGTCTTTGCCCAGAGCGACAGCATAAGAGCCGTCAGCTTGCTGCTTAGCGTCATACAATTTCAGATCATTTATCTCTTCGCCATTGACCAGAGCTTCCTGCACCCGCTTAGCGTCTTCAGGTTGAAGTTGGCTGATCTTAATCACTTCATTTTCACCATTCAATATTTGCACCTGGCCGTCCTTGGTTATTCTGGCGATCGTGCCGTCGCTAAGTTTTATATCTTGGTCTTCGAGCGTGGGCGTGGCGGAAGCCTCGGGTGTAACAGAGGAAGAATTTTCCGGCTCAACGGCAGTGGCGGTAATAATAACCGCGCCGCTTTTCGCATCATAAGTCCCCTCTAGCGTATATTTTTCACCGCTGGCAAGCTCAACAGACGCGCCCTCCTCTATTTTTCCATTTCCGTCATCGCCCAAGCTGAATGTGCCGCTAATCTTGCCGTATTCATTCTCGGCTATAAAACTATATTTGCCTTCACCAAGATCTTCTATCGCGCCCACGGGAACGCCGTCCTGAAGCAATTGCATGTTTTCCAGATCGATAGAGCCGCTGACATTCATACCGCCAATACTT
>BGZN01000127.1 GCA_003864455.1 Candidatus Termititenax aidoneus
ACAGTCAGCAGAGTCGGGATAAAGGTGTCACCCGCGCCGCGCAAAACTCCGGTGTAAATAAACATCAGCATGAACGGCAGATAAAAACTGCCGACGATATGCAGATAGTCGCGGCCGATAGCCAGCACCGCCGGCTCGGAAGTAAAAATCAGCAGCAGCCATTTGCTAAAAAACACCACGACCAGCGACACTGCCGAGGCAATCGACGCGGCCATCAGCAAGCCAGCTTTGACCGCGCCCTGCACTCTATCTTGTTTGCCAGCGCCGATATTCTGCCCGACAAAAGTGGACATCGCCATCGAGAGATTCATAGCCGGCATCATGGCAAAGGCGTCGATGCTGCCCGCCGCGGTGAAAGCCGCCAGCGCATTGATGCCAAAACCATTGACCAGCCGGTGCAAAACCATCATGCCGGCCGCCACAAGCATTTGCTGCACGCCGCTGGGCAGACCGATCTGCATACTGCGCGTAAAAATCTCGCGGTCAAAACGCAACTGCCAATAATTGACGCGAAACAAGCGGTTGATCCTCTGCAGATAATACAGGCCGCCCAAAAAAGACACACCCTGCGAGATAATCGTAGCAAAAGCCGCGCCAAATACTCCCCACTGAAAGTAAATCACAAAAACTAAATCCAGCACGATATTGACCAGCGTGGAAATAATCAAGAGATACAGCGGCGTGCTGGAATCGCCAAGCCCGCGCAGTATCGCGCTGACCAGATTGTAGCCAAAAAACAAAAACATGCCCGCAAAAAGCGTGTTGAGATAAAGTTCGGCGTCGGCGAGAATTTCGACCGGAGTATTCAACTGGCGCAGAATAAAATCATTGCAGAGAAAACCGATCAGCATGAGCGCCAGCGAAATCACCGTCATAAAAAGATATGAAGTCTCAACACAGAGCCGGACTTTTTTATAATTTTTCGCGCCGTAATACTGCGAGACCAGCACGGACACGCCCATCGTCGCGCCCATGGCCAGAGCGATAAGCAGAAAAACCACCGAAAAAGAAGCGCCGACCGCAGCCAGCGCCTTTTCGCCGATAAACTGTCCGACGATCATGCGGTCGACCACATTGTAGAGCTGTTGAAACACGCTGCCGATAAACATCGGAATAGTAAACATCAGCAGCAATTTGGAAATGCTGCCTTTGGTCATATCGATCATGACTTATCCTTCCCCCTAAAACGCAGATTGAAACTAACACGAAAAAGTGTCCGGCGCAACTTTGGCGCCGGAGGCTTTTGGTCAGCGCGCATAACGCAGAAGTTTTTTGGCTTCTTTTATATCCACGAATTGGTCGGTAACGTATTTATGCAAAATCATGGTGATAAAAGTCTGATACGGCAAACCGGATTCGCCGGCTTTTTGTTTGACTCTATCTAAATCATTGCCATCAAAACGCAAATTGACGCTGCGATTTTTTCTGGCTTTTTCGACAATTGTGCTAAACCTTGTTCTGGTCTCAGCCGAAGCCGGGACAAAAGTTTCGATCTGGTCTTCAATACTTTGTTCGTAAGGGTCTAGATCAAACACTATTTTCTTTTTCATTTTAAATTTCCTCCGTATATTTTTTTGTATTTCCTGCTGGGAAAAATAGTCTTTAAGACTATTTGCCCGGCTTCATTGATCAAAGCAGGAACAATATGAATATAATCATTTAGATTTACTACATAATAAGCTTGTCCTTCATGCGCGGGATTTTCAATAAAATCTAACTCCTGTCCAGCCAGCAATATTTTTTCAACCTCTTCAAACGAAATCCCTCTCGTCTTTTTGAGCAGCTTGTTTTTATTTTCGTCCCAGATAATTTCCACGCGGGCTTATTATAAGCTATTGTATATACAATGTCAATATAGGCCAAACAACCCGCGCAAAAACCAACAGCAAAATTCACCAGCCACTGGTTGTGGCTTGGCATTATTTTGCGGGCAAGGAATACCCCGCAAAGCAACGGAAAAATTCGATGCATTTTATAGGTATACTTTATCGATAAGTGGGTAATTACTGTTTTGTCAGTAGATGATTTTTGAGGAAGTAAAAATATTTGTTTGTGCTTACGCGCGGAGAATATCTTTACCTGCGCGCGGCGGCTGAGCTTCGGACGGTGAGCCTGGGACGGTGAGCCTGTCGAACCGCCGAACCGCCGAAGCCACTGCAAGACGGTCATTTCGACAAGCTCAATGACCGAATTGTTTTTTTGGCATGTGAAAAGTATAAATATTTTCACTGCCCTAAGCAGAAGTGTTTTTTAAAAGAGGGGGAAGCTTTATGCCTGGTTCTTTTTCGGGAGTAAGCAGCGAAAAGTATCGCGCGTTTGATATCGCCTGTAATGGAAAAAGAAGCCCGTTGCCCGGAACAAAGGGAGATGGGGTTATAGATTTCGCAGACCTCGGGAAAATGCCAAAACAACAATTAGTAGATTTTTGCAAGGCTTTACATGACAACGGAGAACTCGCCAAGAAAAGGGAAGTCAAAATATACATAAATACACTGCCTAGTGTTTGGGGACAAGTATGACATTTCAAACTTTTATAGATTTA
>BGZN01000128.1 GCA_003864455.1 Candidatus Termititenax aidoneus
AAAAAAAAAAAAAGAAGTTTTTTTTGGAAAAAATTTAATTTTAAAATAATTTATAGGTTCCCCCCCCCCCCCCCCCCCCCAATTTTTCGTGTGGCTGCACGAAAAATCTAACTTTTCTCCTCCCTGTATTTTTCCATAAATTTAGGGAAAAAATCGGGAAAATAGTATTTTGTTTGCTGGCTGTGGGCGCGGTGGCGCTGGCGGAGCCGCGAATAGATCCGTCTACTGCCGGACAAAAAATTTTCTATAAACATAATAATTACTACTCTGATGGTAATCACTACATTCAGTGGAATGAGTCGGAAAGAGCAAGGGAGGAGTTCAATCCTACTATTAGCTGGAGGTCAACAGGTAGCCCATTTATGTGCGAGGTTTACTTTGGAGTTAGCGTAGATGGGCAAGTTGGAGGATGGTCAGTTAGTGCAACAGATGAAGATGCTCAACAAAATGATATCAGATATAGCTTTTTCAACCTTAGCAATTACAACAATTACCTTAATATAGAGTTTCCGAACTTGAATACTTTGTATTTGCGCGCACGGCCTATGGACTTATCCGGCGCTTTTGGTGAATGGGTGACTATAGCGGAATTTCATTGGGACTGGAGGGGACCAACAATATCCAACATACATCGAACAATCTGGCGAAATAACACAAATGTAGACGCGACCAGAGTTACTTGGAGTGCTGTTGACCTAGATTTCGATGGAGAAGGCGTAGGTGTCGAATATTATTATGTTTATTTTGGAACTAGTGCGAATTATCAGTACGATAATGGCCATGATTATCTTCTAACGGATGATGATTCATTTGATATAACAGAAGGCAACAACTTTTGGCGAGCTACTGCAAATAGTACGGAAACTTATTATTTACGCCTACGAGCAAGAGATAAACTTGTAAATTACAGCAGCTGGCTAACAATCGCGACCTGTAAATATGAAAACACCGCTCCGGTTCTTACCCACACCGCCGAAACGGAAGGTTGGACTAATGTAGCTAACCGTGGCACGTATACCTGGACGGCGGCGACAGATACCGGCGGCTCTGGCGTGGCGGGCTACTATGTATACTGGGGCACGGATTCCGGCGGCACATCTACGGCATTCCAAGCCGGCAATTCCTACGATCCGCCGGCCCTGACTTCCTCCGGCATATATTATCTGCGCGCGCAGGCTGTGGACAATGCTGGCAATACTAGTAATTGGACAACAGTTTTTATTTACAGGTTTGACAACACCGCTCCGTTTGTTTCCCACAACGCCGAAACGGAAGGCTGGACTAATACCGCCAATCGAGACGCGTATACCTGGACAGCGGCGACAGATACCGGCGGCTCCGGCTTGGCTGGCTACAATGTGTACTGGGGCGCATATTCCGGCGGCACATCAACAAACTTCCGAACCGAAAATTCCTACGATCCGCCGGCCCTGACTTCCTCCGGCATATATTATCTGCGCGCGCGGGCTGTGGACAATGCCGGCAATACTAGTAATTGGACGACAGTTTTAACTTACAAGTTTGACGAGGACGCTCCGGTCCTTACCCACACTGCCATAACGGAAGGTTGGACTAATGCAGCTGACCGAGGCGCGTATGACTGGACGGAGGCGACAGATACTGGCGGCTCCGGCGTGGCGGGGTACAATGTATACTGGGGCATGGATTCCAGCGGTGTATCCACATCATTCCAGACCGACAATTCCTACGATCCGCCAGCCCTGACTTCCTCCGGCATATATTATCTACGCGTACAGGCCGAAGATAATGCCGGCAATACTAGTAATTGGACGACAGTTTTAACTTACAAGTTTGACGGAGACGCTCCGGTCCTTACCCACACCGAAACGGAAGGTTGGACTAATGTAACTGACCGAGGCGTGTATACCTGGACGGCGGCGACAGATAGCGGCTCTGGCTTGGCGGGGTACTATGTATACTTGGGCACAGATTCCAGCGGCACATCTACGACATTCCAAATCAACAATTCCTACTACATGCTGCTGGCCACGACTTTCTCCGGCATATATTATCTGCGTGTGCAGACCAAAGATAACCTCGGCAATGTCGGCGAGTGGACGACAGTTTTAACTTACAAACTTGACGTGGGCGCTCCGGTCCTTACCCACACCGCCACAGTGAATGGCTGGACTAATGTAGCTAACCGTGGCACGTATACCTGGACAGCGGCGACAGATACCGGCGACTCCGGCTTGGCTGGCTACAATGTGTACTGGGGCGCAGATTCCGGCGGCACATCTGCAATATTCCAAACCGGCAATTCCTACGATCCGCCGGCCCTGACTTCCTCCGGCATATATTATCTGCGCGCGCGGGCTGTGGACAATGCCGGCAATACTAGTAATTGGACGACAGTTTTAACTTACAAGTTTGACAACACCGCTCCGGTCCTTACCCACACCGCCGAAACGGAAGGTTGGACTAATGTAGCTGACCGAGGCGCGTATGACTGGACGGAGGCGACAGATACTGGCGGCTCCGGCTTGGCGGGGTACAATGTATACTG
>BGZN01000129.1 GCA_003864455.1 Candidatus Termititenax aidoneus
GCGGAGATTTTATTTTGCTTGGCGGCCAGACTGTTAGAGACCAATTTGGACGATGGGTACATAGCATCGGAAGTGGAAGACAGCGTCTCGGTCGAGACTTGCTTGTTGGCCACCTTTTCCTTGGTATGCAAGGCATTTCTCACCCCTGCGGCTGAAAGGCTTTTGCCGGTGTCGATATTGTAATCCCCCGTTGTAAAATCCGTGTCTGTTCCGTCCGTGTAATTAATTGCCATAAAAATACCCCCCATTGTTTATTTTGTTCCATTTATGCACTCCATATAAGGAACAAGGATAGTATAGCACGAAATGCTCATAAGTCCATATATGGAGTGCGTAAATGGTATGAAAAGCCAAATAAATAATTATATTATGCTCCATATATGGAACGAAAACCTGAAACAAAATTTGAAATAAATGTGCGTATTGGCAAAAAAATAACCAAGCTTCGCGAAGCTAACGGGATTTCGCAGGAAAGATTTGCTTATGAAAATGACATCGCCAAATCAACAGTCGCCCGCATTGAGCAGGGCGTGGTCGACGCGCGCATTTCCAATCTGGAGCGCATCGCCAAGGGGCTGTATATAGAATTGCCTGATTTATTTAGGTAAAAATTTGCAACAAATCTAGATTTTTTGCGATACACTAAAGCCTATGCTAATCATGCTGTCTAAACTAATCGCCCTGACAGACGAATTTCCCGGCCTTTTGGCCAGGCTGGAAAATTTACTGCAGGAACAAGCCGATAATGGTTTTATTCTGCAGGGAAAATTCAGCAAGAGGGAGATTTCTCTGGCCGGGCATCATTTTTATTTGATTTATTCCGACGCGCGCCATTTGCGCAAAGATATTCATATCCTGCAAGAACACGGGATCATCGATAGCAGTAAACCGCGTTACTACGAGTACGCCTCGCCTAAAATTAAATCCCGTTACATCGAACTGATTGATGAGAACACGTATCAGGCTCTGCCTCCGGCGCGGCAGGTTTTGGCGCACAACGCTTGTTTTTTCAATCAAACAGAGCATGTGGAAAAAACCGAACTGTTCAACTACAAAGGACTGCCGGAACAATTCAATATCGGCGTGAATTTTGCGCCTTTTGGCCGGAATCATTTAGTCGCCTGGAACACACCTTGGGCCAGCGGCGGGCGGCATCTGGCTTTGCGTCAGGTTTATCAGGGAATTAATCATTTTTACTGGGCTGACAGTCTCTCGGAGCAAATCGGCAACGCGGAATACCATTTGCTTTTTAACGCGGGAGGCACTGGCAACTCCTCGGACATTTTTCATTTTCAAATCTTGCAGGAGCGTTTTCCAGCATTTGAGAATCTGGCGGAATATTATCCCTACCGCGGTTCGGAGATTATCCCCACCAGCGAACGCGCTTGGCCTTTCACCGGATTTCTCGCGCGCTACACGGCCAAGAGCAAAAAATATCTGCTGGACGATTTCAACAAGCAAGCCAAACAATGGCTGGCGCAAAACTCCGCCAACACTTTCAATCTGCTGATCCAGCAGCAGGACAATCTGCGGGAAATGTTTTTCATCAAACGCCGGCAGGATCTGGGGCATATCCACGGGATCAGCAATTATTTTGGCGGATACGAGGTCGCCGGCAATATTGTGGTGGAAAACCAAAATGAATACAAATATTTTCCGGACAGGATCAGACATATAGAATGGATCGCCGATAGCTGTCCCAACTAGACTTTTCTGCCGCGGCATTATCGCTTATAATCACGGCATGTCCGCTGAAAAATTTGAATTTAAAACTGAAGTCAATCAACTGCTGGAACTGGTCATTCATTCGCTTTATTCACACCGCGAAATATTTCTGCGCGAGTTGATCTCCAACGCCTCGGACGCGCTGGATAAATTGCGTTTCGCAGCGCTGCAAAACAAAGACCTGCTCGGCGCGGACGCCGAGCTGCGCATCAAGATTTTTCGTGATGACAAGGCCGGTACTTTGACGATCACGGACAACGGCGTCGGCATGACGCGCGACGAATTGATCGGTAATCTCGGCACAATCGCTCATTCCGGCACTAAGGATTTTGTCGAACGGATCAAAAAAGCCAAAGAGGGTCCGGAGTTGATCGGGCAATTTGGCGTGGGTTTTTACTCGGCGTTCATGGTCGCGGACAAAGTTACTGTCCATGCCAAAACTGCTGACGGCGCGGCGGCCAGTTGGGTATCCGCCGGCCAGGGCAGTTTTGAACTGAGCGAGTCCGCCAAGACCACGCGCGGCACGGAAATAATCCTGCAGCTCAAAAAAGACGCCAAAGAATATCTCGACGAATACACTATACGCCAACTGATTAAAAAATATTCCGACTATGTGGATTATCCGATCTATATGGACATCGAGCGCGAAGAAACGCCGCAGGACAAAGACGGCAAGCCGCTGGAGAATGCCAAGCCGGAGAAAAAAATCGTCGCAGAAAAATTAAATTCGCAAAAAGCGCTCTGGACAAAAAACAAAAGCGAGATTAAGCCGGAAGAGTACGAGGATTTTT
>BGZN01000130.1 GCA_003864455.1 Candidatus Termititenax aidoneus
AATAATCACACTGGCGATATTCGGCTGCGGCAAGGCACAGCAGGCGAGCGGAGGGGGCGGTTCGTCAGGCGGAGGTGGCGGCGGCGGAAACACAGCACAGACTTTTTCGATCAGCGGTGAATCGGATATTCAAAATCTAGCAGGCTTGGTTACCAATATTACAGAAATGGCAAAAAAATAAATATTGTGCATAAAGTGCGCGCAGAGGGACTTGTTCCTCCGTCTCGGTCGCAACTGTTCCGCTTCGCGGAACGCTCCCTCGCTGCGGAGACGCGCTCTCGTGGTTTCGCCGATGCGAAACACGCTCCGAGCTTTCAAGTCTCAGCCGCAATATGCCACCGGCACATTGCTAACGATATTCTGTCTCAACAATGTTCTTGTTGCCGACACCTTTTGCTTTTCAAGTGCGCGCAGAGGGACTTGAACCCCCAAGGATTGCTCCGCCAGATCCTAAGTCTGGTGCGTCTGCCAATTCCGCCATGCGCGCCAAGCGCAAAAAATAATACCATTACTCAAGGATAAAAAACAACGCGCGCTGAAAAAATCAGCGGTGATTTAGGCTTGTTCAGCCGCCCAGAATTGTTTGATATAAATTGTATCCGCCGCTCAAATTAAAAGCCTCAAAACCATTCTGGCTCAAAATGCGCGCGGCCAGATAACCGCGCAAGCCCACAGCGCAAATAATATACACCGGCTGGCGTTTATTCAGCTCCGGCAATCGCCGGCGCAGGTCATTTAGCGGAATATTGACAAAACCGGCCAACGAACCGGCCGCATACTCTTTAGCGTCGCGCACATCCAGCAAAGTAACGCTGCCGTCGCGCGGCAGGCTATCCGCCTCGTGCCAGTGAAACTGCCGCATTTTGCCGGTCAAAATATTTTCGGCGACGAAACCGGCCATGTTCACCGGATCTTTGGCGGAGGAATACGGCGGCGCATAGCACAGCTCCAACTCGGCCAGATCAAACGCTGTCATTCCGGCGCGTATCGCCGTGGCCAGCACATCCAGTCTTTTGTCCACACCGGATTTGCCGACGATCTGCGCGCCCAGTATCTTGCCGCTGTCTCCAGCAAACAATATTTTGATCAGCATAGTCTCCGCCCCCGGATAATAAGCGGCGTGATCCGCAGCGTAAATAAAAATTTTTTCGTAATTTAATTGCAGCTGGCGGGCGGTTTTTTCATTTAATCCGGTGGCGCCAGCGGTCAAGCCCAGAACGCTGAGTATGGACGAGCCCTGCGTGCCGCGGTAACGGCTGTCCAGTCCGCAAATATTGTCCGCCGCGATACGTCCTTGTTTATTGGCCGGGCCAGCCAGCGGAATAAAACTTTTTTGTCCAGAAACAAAATTAACAGTCTCCACCGCGTCGCCGACAGCATAAATATCCGGGTCGGAAGTTTGCAGGTTTTCATTCACAATAATACAGCCCCGCTCATTAAGCATCAGGCCGGCAGTCCTGGCCAGCGCGCTCTCCGGACGCACACCTATCGCCAGGATCAGCAGATCGGCTGATAATTTTCCGGCGCTCAAGTCAAGCGTCAGGCCGGAGGCGTTTTCCTGCACTGCTGTAACCGAATTTTTAAGCAGCAGTTTTACACCATTGCGGCGCAAATGCTGATGCAGAACACAAGCCAGCTCATAATCAAACGGCGCAACGATCTGCTCCGACATCTCGATAATACTTACTTCCAGACCGGACCGGCGCAGATTGTCCGCCAGCTCAATACCAATATAGCCGCCGCCAATAATTACTGCGCTGCGAGGGGACTGCTCAGCAATATAAGTTTTTAGGCGGTCAGCGTCAGGCACAGTGCGCAGAGTAAAAACCCGCGCCGAGTTTAGGCCGGCCAGAGGCGGAATTATCGGCGCGGCGCCCGGCGACAAAATAAGCCGGTCATAGTTTTCCGTATATTCCGCACCGTTCTTTTTTATTTTAAGCGTTTTAGCCAAACGGTCTATAGAAATCGCTTCCTCACCAGTGCGCACTTCTATATTAAAACGCTCCGCAAAACTCTGCGGCGTTTGCAAAATCAAGCGTTCTCTGGCGGAGATGTCGCCGCCGATATAATAAGGCAGTCCGCAATTGGCAAAAGAAATATACTCTCCCCGCTCCAGGAGAATAATCCGCGCGGTTTCATCCAGCCGGCGCAGGCGCGCCGCTGCGGAAGCTCCGCCAGCCACGCCGCCCACAATTATTATTTTCCTGCCCACCGCTTTATTATCCATGATCTTAATCCGCTTTTTTCTCCCGGCGGAAACACATAAACCAATCCAAACAATACTGATCTTTGGTCTGATTGTCCATTCGGTCTTTGGCCACGCCGCAGCTGCCTGCCGTGGGTACAATCACATCGTCACCAGGACGCCAATCCGCCGGAGTAGCGACCGCGTCTTTATCAGCTTTTTGCAGAGCCAGCAAAGCCCGTTTGATCTCGTCAAAATTACGGCCGGTGGAAAGCGGATAGTAAATAATCAGCCGGATTTTGCCTTCCGGATCGATAATAAATACCGCGC
>BGZN01000131.1 GCA_003864455.1 Candidatus Termititenax aidoneus
TGACGGCCAGTAATAATTCTTCCGGTTCGTAAGCCTGCCCCTCGCCGGTATTCCCTTCGACTCCGCTCAGGGAACTGGCGATATTGGACAGAGCAAATTCAATCAACAGTTGTCTTTGTCCGGCATACAAACCGCGGCGCTGAATATCCGTCTTGACCGAAACGATTTGCAGCATTTAGAAAATATATCCTAAAGAAATTTTATGCGTGGACTCGACCAGCGTTTCCTGCGGCATAAGGTAAGCATAATCCAGAGTCAAGCCAGCGTAATGCAAACCCAGACCCAGCGTATAATTGCCGGTGTAGACGCCGCCGCGCGCCGCCAAAATATCGCCAAACAAAAAATACTCCGCGCCCAAGCCGGTCAAAATTTCATTGGCCTGCAGCACGACCTCGCCGGAAGCCAGCAGCGCGGGCAGGATGCGGTAAGCCAGACCGAAACGTTGTTTGCGTAAAACAGTGTCGACAGTTTTGCTGTCCGTGTCCCAGACTAATTTCGGCTCCAGCAAATCAATGACGCTCCAGCCAAAAGCCAGCGGACCATTTTTGTAGAGCAGTCCGGCATCCAGACCAAAACCCGTCGCGCTGTTCTCGTAAAGATTTTGCCGCAGGATTTTGAGATTGACGCCCCAGTAAAGAGCCGCCGGACCCAGTTCGGTCGGCGCGGTCAGCCAACCCCAACGTAAAGTCTCGCCATAGGAAAACACCAGAGCCTGCGCGCCGTAAGTAAAAGTTTCGCCGCTGTCCACCGTCTCGCCGTGCGCGTATTCCGCATTGTACTCGTAAGTAGTCAGCGGTATGCCGTCTATGCCGCTGGAATAAATATTGAGCGCGCCGTAACCGCGGCCAAGTTTTTGGCCGTAGCCAAGATAATAAACATTTTCAATATTGCGGTTCTTGGCGAAAAGCGAATTGACGCGCTGTTTTTCCTGCCGGCCGTAGCCAGCGGGATTGTAATAAAAAGCGTCGAGATCATCGGCTACGGCGGCAAAGGCGCGGCCGAGAGCGTCCGAACGCGCCGCCAAACCGTTGTCCAAAAAGGCCGCGCCGGTGGATTCGGAAAAGTATTCCGCGGCCGGAAGCAAAGCGATTAGCAGACCCCAAATTAAAATTTTTCGCATTGTTTTACCTCAAAATAGCGATCTTCAAAACTTTGCGCAGTTTTTCTTGGCCGGTGTCGATCTCCACATAGGCCAAATACACGCCGTTGGGCAGACGCCGGTCGTAAAGATTAGCGCCGCTCCAGACAAACTCATTGTAGCCGGGCGGAAAACGCTGATCGTCCTGAAACACCAGCTCGCCACTCAGCGTGTAAACTTTTACCCGGGCGCGCGCCGCGCCGTCCAGAATAAACCCGATATGGATCGGCCCTTTTTCCGGATCGGCAGGATTGGGGCCGGATTTCAACGTATCCAAAACGCTTTGGCCGGCTGGCAAAGGCTGCACCGGCGCGGCAATTAGCGGCAGCTCAAAATAAATATTGACACTGTTCCCCAACGCCACCAAGAAAGCCACGGAAGACGACGGCACGTAATTATCTTTTTCCACAAGCAAGAACAATTGCTGCGCCACCTCATTGATAGAAACAAATTGATATTCGCCGGACGCCTCAGTAGTGTAGAAGCCTATAATATTCTGGGTGTTTGTAGCGTCGATCAAAGAAACTTTGACACCGGACAAAGGATTGCCGTGCGCATCCTGGACATTGCCGGCGACTTTCCAAACTTTGCTTAAAATAAAGTTAATATTCGCCGTTGGAACGCCCGGAAGCATATTGATAGTATTTGCCTCGGCTATAGTGTATTTATCCTGGTAATATTTGGTCTCATAGCCATCGGCTGAAACACGGACATAAACATCGATATTGTTGTATCCGCCGGTTACTATATAGCAGCCTGAAGTGTCTGTTTTCGCGCGGCCAATAAAATCCCAAGTTCCTAAATTTTTCCAAACATCGACTTCCGCGTCTTGAACCGGCGAATTATCAGACTTTTTCACATAACCAGCGATAGTCCATTCGCGGTCAATTTCAATATTGATATTTTCCGTAATCTGCCCGGCGGGTAAATTGATCCTGCTGGCATTTCCAGTCGAAGCGGTTTCGCCAAAATACTCCGCGACGCAACCGTCTTGCTGCGCGTAAACCAGCCAGAGGCCCGCCGGCACGCGCGGTATCGTGTAATCACCAGTTCCGTCGCGCGTCACATAAGTTTCCCAGTCGCCGTTTATGTCCTGCACGCTGATCGTTACTGTGCCAGAGCCGTTGGCTGTAACCCGGCCGGAAATTTCCGCGCCGAGCGTTAAATCGAAATTATGCGTGTAAGTGTTTCCCGGCGCCAACGTGGTTTGATTTATCTCGGCGGCAATATAATTGCCGGTCGCCGCGCGTATATTTACAGTAACGTTGCCCGTGCCGCGTATTTCATAAGCGCCGT
>BGZN01000132.1 GCA_003864455.1 Candidatus Termititenax aidoneus
AAATGTTCGATAATTCTCCACAAAATTTTCTGCGTATAAAATACAATTTACTGCGCAGCCATCCGCCGACAATTACTTCGACTCCAAACATAGTTGCGCAAGCCAGGCCTCTGCCTGGACTTAACCAGCAGGCTGCGCCATTCTCTAATGAGGCTGCCAGGGAATATTATGCCTCCGCATATGACGCCGTTATTGATAAATTTTTTTTAGAGGCTTTATTGGCGGATCAAGAAATCTGGGCTGGCGCTGATAACTTAAATTCTGTAGCAGAAAGCTGGGTCAAGTCTTTTCAATATGACGCTTTGCAGGAAGCTTTCCCGCCGCAATTAAAAGACTTATATAATGCTCCGGAATACACTGCTTTGCGTAAAGAAAAAGGCGAAGTATACGCGCTGACCAAGTTGATTTATGAACAATATTTTAAAGGCAAAGATTATAAAACGGCCTATTTAATTCAGGCTGGCGACCCGCGTCCGGTCATTATGTTTAAAGCTTATTTTGGTGAATTTCTGGCCAAAAAACTAAAATCTAAATACGGTAAAATGACTGAAGCGGAAAAAATAGATATCTTTTCTGTTTACACGGATTATACCAGCGGGACTGCTTCGCTCAGCGCTGACATTTGGCAGGCCGAAGCTATGACTGCGGAACAAAAAGCTGTCTTTGGCAGTGTCGAGTTGTCTAATCAAATAGTTGGTGTCAAAGAAGGCATTCTTCTCTTGGATTTTCCAGAAGAAAAACAAAGCAGGCTGATTTCTTGGAATGAACTTGAGCCAGAGCGGTTAGCTCAAAGCATGCGGGAAAAAGGCCTTGCTGATTTTGATAATGAGTTTTATCAGGAATTTTATGCCGGTTGGCAAGCTTGGCGAAATGCGCCGAGATATGACGTGCCAACTCCGGAATATATATTTAATGACGATAACAGCATCAATAGGCCGGTTTATTCCGGCATGGATACAGATGAAATTAGATATCAAACTAATGGGATATTGTTTCTGCCGGAAGAAAAGCCTGAACATTGGTGGCAACGGTTATTGCAATTGCTTCGAGAGCTGCCACCTTTGCCTTTGTTAATTAGCAAGCCGGCGTATGTTGGTATAAATTGATGGAAAGTGGGTATTGGTAGCTAGAATGAAAGGATGAGCGGAAAATGACTATTACTATGCCAGGAAATGATTTGAATGTCGGACGTACAGTCATAAATGGACTTATTTCAGAAGCCGAGAAACAAGAATATAAACATAGCCATACGTTTTTGCTTGAACGTTTGTTAAGTAATAATGCGCCAAAAATAAAAATTCAGATTGCTAATAAATTACAGAACGGAAAGAACCTTTCTCCGTTGGAAAGCAGAGTTTTATTGCTGGCTTTGCTGAACCTAGATGAATTTAACGATCCGTATGTCCGTTGGTTTTCTCAAGAACTATTGGCCGCAAATGGAATTAACGCCGGTGGTTTTAATCAGAATAGAATCAAAGAGTCTATTAAAACCTTGCTTCAACAAAATTTACCAGAAGCGCGGGAACAAATATATGCTGTCGCCAATGAGATCGATGCGGCTAAGGAGGAAAATCGCAAACCAAATGTGGAGCATGAAACCCAAATAGAGATGATTGGTTTCTTGGTCAATACCGGAATGTCCGATGAAACTATGCGCGCTCTAACCAACAATGCGGAGGAACTGCGCAAATATGCGGATCGGCTTGGCGCGGTAACAGTGATGCTGCCTACGAGTTCATTGCCAATTGCTGGCGGCCTAGACGGGTTAGAGACTGTCAAGAGCAAAGTAGACATGATGCAAAATATAATTCTGGCTACTCCAGAGCTATATAAAAAGGCGCCGTTGGCGTATCTTAAAGGATTGTTGTATCAAAATTTAACATTATTAGAACTGTCAGATGATATGAAAAACGATATGCAAGAAGATACACTGACGGTATTTTTCTTCAATATGTTAATCGACGAATACGACAACAATATCACTTTTTCGCCAGAAGAAATTGCCGCGTTTACAGCCGCGCGCGACTATCTGCAAGCTAATCCAGGCTACCGCACCGCGCGCGGCGATGGCAGTACTTTGCTTTCTGCTCCGCTGGTCGACGGCAAAGTTCCGGCTGAAATCGACGCTGCGATTAAAGTATTGCAGCGTTATGACGTAGGTATACGTCAAGCCTTAAATGTGCGTTCCACAGAAATGTTCGATAATTCTCCACAAAATTTTCTGCGTATAAAATACAATTTACTGCGCAGCCATCCGCCGACAATTACTTCGACTTTTCTTAATATATAATAACTATAACGATTATGCCCATAATGGTAATCTGTAACATTTATATACAAATCTTTTTCATAAAGCCGGTCAGCAAACCTATTTTTCAATATACCAGGTATGTTGCG
>BGZN01000133.1 GCA_003864455.1 Candidatus Termititenax aidoneus
GTAATCCTTGGCGTTGCTGTATTTGTTTACATCAAATGCCGGAAAGGAAGCAAGCAGCATGATGCGGCAAAAAAGATTATTAGCGAGTTTAATTCTATGTCTGACGCTTCTAAATGGGAACTTGCTCATGGCCTCGACAGCAGGATTAACGACGGCGGACGTTACAGAGGGGACACCGCCCAAAAGCCTGATCGAAATGCAACTTGACGCTTATGCGGCGAAAGTAAGGTATGAGACGTTAGAGGAGATACAGGCGGAGCGGATAAAGGATAAGGAAGCACAAATACAGCGGCAATGGTGGCTGAATATTGCGCTAATTATTGCGCTGGGTTATGCGGCTGGAAAATAAATAAAGGAGTTTAATCATGGCAGAAATAAGAAAGGCAAGATTATCGATATTTACAATGCAGGAGTGGCTTAATCCAACGGGCGCGGCATACAATCTTGATGTTGGTGATAACGGCATTTACGGCGTGGCTATCGGTATTGATCCTGCGGATAATAACAGAATAGATATTCGCGCCAGTAGCGGAGCGCAAAAATTCCGTGAATTAAAATCAATGGCTCTTACGCTAGAAAATTTAGCCCCGTTATTAAATGGCGTATATCAGCGTGAACTTGTAGCCGGAAATAATATTATTATAAACAACACAAACCCCTCTCACCCGATAATTTCGGTAGATGTTTCCAGTATTCCGCATAATAATTTTGGCGGCCGCGATACGACTGGCGCGCACCCTATAGCAGCAGTTACCGGCCTAACCGAATACCTGGCTGGCCTGGACGATCTTATAGAAGAACTGGAAAACTCCAAAGCCACGCGCGAGGAATTAAGCGATGATATAGCCTCGGAAGTAACGCGGAGTAATGCATACACGAATAATGCTGTAAGCGTGGAAACCGCCAGCAGGCAAAACGATACGGCAAACATACGCGCTAATTATCTAAATAAATCCGCAACACACCCCAATGGCGGCACGGTTGTGCAAAATCTAGATGCGGATAACGGCTTCTCCGCCACTACAACACAGACAGACACTAACACAGAATTTGTATTAGAAACCAATACACAAACCAGCGTGCCTACTATCGGCGGATTAGTGGGCAAAAAAGCGACAGAGCAGGCCATAGGCAGTAACCGTCTGCTTATGGTCATAGACGCGAGTGGCAATATCCGCACGCAGTTGCGAAAAGGGAAAAACATACCGGCGCAAGCGGCGGATATTTTTAACGATGACGATTTAATCAATAAAGGCGAAGTCATCGGGCTTATCAACTCTGCTATTTCCGGCGGAAGCGGAAGCGATAGGGGGACTGTATTAAATGCTTTTACATCAGAGCAAGTATGGGCAATCAGTGAGACACCATTATTAAATGCTTTTGGCACAGGCTATGCCGTTGGTGACGTAGTATTTATACAGTCTCCTGCACCGGCAGAAGACCAGATATTAAAAGCATGGATAATTGTTACCGCTATATCTGGTGGTGGTGCGGTTAGCGGATTTGTATTATCAAGCACAGGCGCATTTACAGAAGATATAACCGGCACGGTAAATACTTTTACCGATGGCGGCGGAAGCGGCTGTACATTAAATATAGTTACTGAACAAATACCAGGGAGTAATTTAAAAAATATAACTACTCCGGTTATTGGCGATACTGCTACAGTATTACGAGACGAAACATCGGGGAACATACAATCTATATGGAGATATAGCGACCTGAACGGCGACGGCATAGCAAATTGGGTATACGTCAAACCTAATACCACCACGCAAATAGTTGGAGACAATGACACTATTAAAATTGCTAATGGCGTTGCATCTATTGTTTCTGCTGTACAGACTTTAATAAATGGAGCATTACAGGGCACGCAAATAGACACCGCAGAGCCGACAGTTTCTAGCACAGATTTACAAATTACATCGGCGAAAAGATTATGGCTAATGTTCGGCGCGGCATTATCGACACTGACTACAACGGCAAAAACGGTGGTGGGTGCGATAAATGAGTTGGTTACGAGTATTGGCGGCAAGCAAAATAAGATCGCCGCGGGAACGGCCGGAAATGTCGTAACATACAGCGGCACGGAAGGAAGCGTGGAAAGTCTGGCAGTGGACAATACCTCTGGCGGCACGGCAAGTTCTACCAGTCTGATAACTTCGGGGGCGGTCAGGGCAGCGCGTGGCGCGGCCAACGGCGTCGCACCGCTGGGCGCGGATAGTAAAGTGCCTCTGGCTAATTTGCCGGAGATAAGTGGCGGCGGCTCCGGCCTAGACCAATCCCTGCAAAACATTGTAAATGAGCAAAACGGCATGTCCGCCGTGCCGCAAACCACCGGTATGCACGATAGTTTTATGGCGGACGAAAATGTAGTGTTTAAT
>BGZN01000134.1 GCA_003864455.1 Candidatus Termititenax aidoneus
AGCAGCAGCGGTATTACCTGCAAACCAAACCCGGCGCCGAAGCCATACCCAGCCACGCCAGCCTGTCCCTGCAGACGCACTGCGGAAAAACCTAACGAAAGCACGCACAAAAACAAAAGTATTTTTTTCATATTACCCTCCTGATCAGCAATATTACACCTTTATAACAAAATCATAAAGAGGCGCGCGGTAATCTGCAATATTATAACGGCAAAACAACCGCAGGATTGAGAAAAGATGAATGGCCTTGAATATTTCTTTTTTACAGTTTATTTTCAATCAACTTTCGTAATTCCGTTTTGCTGGGCAATACTGTCTGATATTTACTGGCAAATATGGTTTTATTGTCTTGGGGCAAAGTAATCTCCACCAAAGCCTTATTTTTGGATTTGCACAGGATAATGCCGATAGTTTTATTTTCTTCCGGCAGTTTAATGAAACGATCATAATAATTAGCGTACATTTGCATTTGTCCCAGGTCTTGATGAGTTAAAGCTCCTATCTTTAAATCAATTAAAACAAAACACTTTAATATGCGGTTATAAAACACCAGATCAACCCGAAAATGTTTTTCGTCGAAAGTAAACCGCACCTGCCGGCCGGCAAAGGTAAAACCCTTGCCTAGCTCCAGCAAAAAATGCTGTAACTTATCAATAATTTTTTGTTCCAAATCACTCTCTGCATAGCTGGCCAATTCCGGCAAACCCAGAAACTCCAGAACATATGGTTCTTTAATCAAATCTTTGGGCTGTTTCATAATTTGTCCTTTGACCGACAGTTCCCAAACTTTTTTCTTATTGCGGCTTAGGACAAGACGTTCATACAAGGCGCTGTCAAACTGGCGTTCTAACTCTCGCAGACTCCAGCCATTTTTCATGGTTTCTATTTCATAGAATTTCCGCTCATCTGCATTGTCTATGCGCATGAGTTTGAGATAGTGCGACCAACTCAAACCAAACGCAGGAGGCTTTGTCTGTTTAACCGCTTTACGAAACTGTATTTTAGATTTTGCTTTATTGTCTAATTTCGTCAACAGTGTTGACGAAATCTGTTCCTTAGAATACACCAAATAGAAAAACCGCATTCTGTCTAGATTTTCCACAGAGAAACCTTTGCCGAATTTTTGCGTTAATTTTCCGGACAATTCTTTCAAGGTTTGTTTGCCGTATTCGGCTCTCCGTCTGCCTCGCTGTTCGTCGGTCACGATTATTCGGCCTATCTCATAATAAGTATAAACTAGCGCTTGATTGATATTCCGTGCCACGAAGCGGCGGCTCTGCTCAATGAGCGAGGAGATTGAGACAAAAAGGCTTGAAGTTAGTCTGGCTTCAGCTTTGATCGGATTTTGCTTCGGCATAAGATCATTTTAACACAATAATTTTCCTAAACTATTGAAAGATAAATCAACTGGATTTAGTTAGTTCGGCCAGCGGCTAATTTTTCCGCGGAGGCAATCAAATTCTCCACTTGCGGATTGGTGAAATACTTGTTCCGCACCAAGCGCAGCAGTTTCAGGCCGGGTTTGTAATTTTCTTTGGCGCAGAGTACAGCGCCGTAAAAAAAATACAACTCCGCCTTAAATTCCGTCAAAAATTCTTTGGCGCAAAAATCTATCCCGTTGGCGGATTTTTCGTAGACCATTTTCAAAATGCGCGCGCAGTCGTCAAATTTTTGCTGAAAAAAAAGATTTTTACCCAAACACAAAAAAGGCGTCAGATCGTATTTATCACCCAAGCGGCTGATCCAGGCATAGCAGTATTTTTCCGCCTGCGCGTAATTTTCTTTCTTCTGCAAAATATCGATGAAATCGCCGTAAATTAAACTCAAGGGCAGACATTTAACATTTTTTTGCCCTCGAATATACAGCTCGATAGTCCGCTCCATCTGGCGGAGCAATTCCGGCATGGCGCAGGCGTCCTGCGCGGAATAAGTCTTGGTGTAATTATACTGGCAGGACAAATCGTTGGGATTTTCGGCCAGCGCTTTTTGGATAATCGTAAAGTTGCGTTTGAATCTTTCCGGATCCGGCTGATGATAGCCGTAATGCAAAAGCGCCAGACCGCTGTTGTAAAGGGTCTCGCCGTCTTTTTCGGTGATACGCTCATGCAGGGCATTTTTAAACCAAATATCCCGATGATTGCGCAGCAAACGGCCGTGCGTGTGCAAATGGAAACCTTTATATTTTTGTTTCTCATACAATTCTTTTTCCGCGTCAATTTTTTCGCAGTCGTAAATCAAGATCGTGTAGACATTCTGCTCTGGCGGCTGCGCGGCCAGAAATTTTTTGATTTTTCGCGCGGAGTCTGGCCGCAGTATTTCGTCATCGTCCAAAATTAAAATCCAATCGCC
>BGZN01000135.1 GCA_003864455.1 Candidatus Termititenax aidoneus
ACGCTCAACGGACGGGATATTTACAATCAAAAATATAATTATTATCACGGGTTGTTTCGGCATGTTCTTTATGAGGAAAACAGTCCGGCGCCGCAAGATTTGGCGGAAATTTACAGCCAGCAGCCCACCGCCAATTTGGTTTTAGCCAGTGCGAAAAATAATTTTGAGCGTTATCTGCTGCTGTATCGGCGCGGCGCGGGGGAAAGGTATAATTTTTTTGCCGAGTTGGTGTCGCCCAATACGGAAATAACGCTCTCGCTTAATTACGGCGAGGGAATTTATCCCTGGACGCTGCTGACTTATGACTGGCTGAATAATTATACGGCGCAGGAGATATTGTATTACTATGACCATACTCCGCCGGAGTATGCTGCGCCGGCGGCAAATCTAGAAATATATTTTTCGCCTAACGGGAATACCAGCCAAGACCTGCTGGAGATCGAGACGACGCCGTCCGATAACCTTTATTATACGCAAACCGCGCTGCTGGATGTTTTTGATGGGCCGACCTACATCAGCAGTTTGAAACAAACCGGACTGCCTTTTCAAAAATTGAGCGCGCGCTGGAACGGCCGTGACGCCGCTGGACAACTTTGCGCGGACGGCAATTATCAGGGTTTGTTTTACATTGTGGACGGCTGCGGTAATATGTCCAGAACGGTCAGCGTGAATATTTTTCTAGACACGCAAAAACCTCAGCTTTGGGAGCATAATGCCGACAGCGAATATTTCACGCCCAATAATGACGGACATTTGGATACATTTGGAATTACGCTGAATACCAGCGAACCGGCGCAGGCTGTTTTAAATATCTATAATGAATACAAGCGCAAAGTAAAAACCCTGCAGAACGCGGAATATCAGACTGATTTTGTTTTTAGCTGGGACGGACTGGACAATGACGGAATTATCGAGAATGGCAATTATAAATATGAAATTGTTTTGACTGACCGCGCCGGAAATGTTTTGGTTTCCGAAAAATACCCCGTGTTTTTGGATTACAAATCGCCGCTGGCGGTCAATGTCGGCCCGGAACAGGCGGCCTATAATTTTAATCAGGCGGGCGTAACATTTAATTTTGACGCGCTGGAGACACTGGAGGCTGCTTTATATATTTTGAATACTTCTGGCGAGATAATCGCGACGGTAAACTCCGGGCTGCAAACACCGAGCGGCAGTCATAGTCTGGTTTGGGACGGACGCCTAAATGACGCGCCTCTGCCGGATGGAGTTTATAATTACCGACTGATCGTGCGCAGCGCTTACGGCAATACCAACGCGATCGGCGGAGTTTTTTACGCCGACAGTAATTTGCCGCCGGAAGCCAACAGCCAAACAACTGTGAATGTGTATGTCAAAACAGCCAATCAGCCGGAGCCGCGTTATATTTCCGCCAACGCGGAAGTGAAATATGCGGTGAATGCCGGAGAATACGCGCTCAAGCCAGAATCTGGATTCAGTATCATGGCGGTCAAAAATATTGGTTATATCACCAGCCGGATACTGGCGGAAGACGGCGCCGAGATCGCAATACTGGCGCAAAATGAACTTATTCCGGCGGGCAGCCGAGAATTTTGCTATCGGCCGGCAGGCGGGCCGAGCCGCCGGTCATCAGCAGTCTAAACGTTTTGAACACACAAGCGGAAATTTATCTGACAACCAAAAGCATCGATGTGGAAGTCCGCGCCACGGACAATTTACTGCCGGTGACGGAGATAATTTTTAGTCTGGACGGGCAAAACTGGGACACGCCTAATGTTTACACGGAACTGCGCGCCGGTTACGCCAGAGCGCCCACGGACGGCGCGCAGACTGTTTACGCTAGGGTCAAAGACGCCGCCGGCAATTGGTCGGAGCCAGCGTCCGTGTCGGTCATAGTGGATACCACACCGCCGCAGCATCTGGGACTGCTGGTCAACGGCTGGCCGGGCGGGGCCGTCGGGACGGTCAATGTCAGCATCAATTTTTTGGCAGAGGACGCGCAGGCGGTCAAGACCGTAAAAGTATCCTACAACGACGCTTATTCCTGGGTGGAATACCCTTACGGCGCGACTATAAATTTCCGGCTCGATCCGGCGGCCGGAGCTAAGGATTTTTACCTCAAATATACAGATGCGCTGGGCAATGAAAGCGGCATATATCATGATGTGGTTTTTCTCGACCGCGCGCCGCCGCAAAATCTGCGGGCGCAAAGACTATCGCCGTATTACACAAACACACGTAATGTGATCTTTAAACTGGCTGTTGAGGATAATGATCCGGTCGGCGCGGAGACTATCGGTCTGCGCAATGAGGACACGCAGACCGAGACTATCCTGCCGTACACGCCGTCGGA
>BGZN01000136.1 GCA_003864455.1 Candidatus Termititenax aidoneus
TAACAGCCTGGGCGACCACTGAGTTAATGAACATTCTTTTGCCGGCAGGCACAATACTGGCTATGTCTACGAGCGGTTGGGCAGGCGCTGACACGGCATTTAAAAATAAATGGAAAGTTTGCGACGGGACTGGTGGCATGCCGGACTTACGCTATAAATTTCTGCGGGGCGGCACAGCAACCGATCCAGCTAGCGGTGATGGCAAGAAAACACTGTCTATAGACGAAATCCCTGAGCACGGTCATAGGCACACACACGATACACACACCGGTAGTTTTGGAGAAGTTCAAGGTTATAATGTTAGGTGCGATGGAGTTTTTAGTTTAACGAGGAAAGGGGATGCTTCTTGGGAGGATAGTACAGAGTATAGATATGATGTTTCCTTGAACGCGCCACATTCTTACGATGAAACCAAAACTGGCGGCGGAGAGGCTTTTGATGTGATACCGGCTTTTTATACGGTGATCTATATAATGAAAGTCGCCTAGTATTTTAGCAAATTACAATTTCGCAATTGCTCAATATTTCCGAACTTTGCGCGCCAAAATTTCTAATTGATTGAGAATAGCGTGCCTCAACTCTTCCGGTAATTCTGGTTTGGGGCAGGCGATCTTGACCGGCATGTGCTGTTCAGCCAAAAAAAGCTGATAGGGCTTGATCCGCAGAGCCGCGGCGATTTTTTCCACCATTTCCACTGAGGGAAATTTCAAACCGGTTTCAATAGCGCCAATATAGCCCGCGGCTGTTTCGCAAAGCAGCGCCAACTGCATTTGAGAAAGACCAGAGCCTTTTCTAATTCTTTTGAGATTGCGGATAAAGATTTGACGCAAGTTCATATTATTGTTTTATACTCTAATAGATAGCGTCCGTTGACAAATACTAATAGATAGTATATTATTATTTATATCTTATAGATTTGCTCTGTTTTGATAAATGAATAAACCAAGGGGGGACTTATGACTATAGCCACAGGCGAGAAAATGTATGCGGAAGATATTTTGAATCTGACTTTTTTTCCGGTAGGCGCAATCTTGATTTTCAGCGGTTCGGCCTACAGCTCGGCCAGCGCGAATTTCAAAACCATCTGGAAAGTCTGCGACGGCACGAATGACACGCCGAATCTGGTCGGCAGGTTTTTACGCGGCGGCTCTAGTTCGGACTTTACCACTGGCGGCGGCGCGGACAGCCGGAGCGTAACTATAACCTCCGCCAATCTCCCCGCGCATAGCCACGGAGTGGGCTCATTGTCTATGTCTGGACTAACCGCAACCGAACTGCCCGTATCCGGATTATCCGTAACCGGACTTACCATATCCGGACAGACCATAAGCGGTCTTACGATTGACAATGCCGGCGCGCATACGCATACAGTCAGCGGTGACGCGGTGGAAGCTGGCTCACATGACCATACATTTTCTAATGGCTCTGCGGCTTCAGCCGGCGGGCATACACATACAGTAACCGTGCATGATTCAAATCATAGCAAAACTCCGTCAAGTACGGACTCTACTACTGATGAATATGGCGAGTATCATAGCGCAACTTACACAACATCTTCAGACGGCGCGCACACGCATACTGTATCAGGCACTATAGCCAATGGCGGAGCACATACTCACACTATTTCCGGTAGCGCGGCGGAGGGCGGCTCGCATACGCATACTGTTAATAGCAGCAACGCGGCTATTTCCGGCGGAACTATCGGCGGCAGTATTACTGGCGGCACGGTCAGCGGTAGCATCGCCGCTGGCGCTATTTCCGGCTCGACAGACAGCGCTGGCTCCGGCTCGGCGCTCACTATCAACACCCTGCCGAGTTACTATACAGTTATTTATATAATCAAAGTAGCCTAGCTGGTTTTTGCTCGAAAGGCCGAAGATGATGTTTGATGAGCGATAGCAACACCTGCGCCGGACTGCTATAATCCGCAAATTATGCCCCACTTTTTACCGACAACTTTGCCCGAGGCTAAAGAGCTGGGCTGGGACACGCTGGATATTATTCTGGTCAGCGGCGACGCGTATGTCGACCACCCCAGTTTTGGCCCGGCATTGATCGGACGTTATCTCGAGGCGCATGGTTTCAAAGTCGGCATTATTCCCCAGCCGGACTGGAAAGACCCGGCTAGTTTTACCGTGCTCGGCCAGCCCAATTTATTTTTTTGCGTGAGCGCCGGCAATATTGATTCCATGGTCAACAATTACACGGCGGACAAAAAACCGCGCCGCACGGATATGTACTCGCCCAATAACGAAGCCGGACACCGCCCCGACCGCGCGAGCATTGTCTACACCTCGATGCTCAAGCGTTTGTACAAAAACACGC
>BGZN01000137.1 GCA_003864455.1 Candidatus Termititenax aidoneus
ACAAAATAACCATAAATAACTATTTTCTTTGTATCACGCAGCCAAGCAAGCGCTTCAATTATAGAAACATGATTTTTGTGCGCCCAAAATTGCGCTGGATAAAACACGAATGGTTTTTTTATATTATCCAAAGGCGACACCTCTTGGTCAAAACAAAAATTAGAAATAGGAAAAGGAATTGTTTTTATTTTATCTGGACTAACAGGATAGTTTGCCAAAATTTCCTGCTTGCCAGTTTCGTTACCCGTAATAATATATGTAGCTTTAGGGAGCATTTTTTGATACAGAGCTTCCCGCTCCTCCCACTGCCTGCCGCCATAAACGCTTACTTCAGGGAAACACGGCAGCATACGATGTCCCAAATCCCAAACCGTAAAAACATAGGGAATACTCGTTTCCAATTTATATGGGCCTAAAATCCACAATAAATCCGTATTTTCTGCCTGCAGAAAATCATCTAATACCACAGGCTTATTCCACCAGCCAAATCGCAGCAATATCTTTCTAATTACTCTAATGAACCTGCCTGCTTTATTGGCGATATTTATACAAACAATATTGTCTTTTATAAATCTACTTGGGGCTTGATCATTATCAAAAACAAAAAAAATATCGTAAACACAATCTGATTCAATAATATCTTTTTTAATTGTTTCGATCAAAGCATATGCTCCTCCTGCATCAGGAAAAACATTACCAGTATAAATACCAATCCGCATCAACAACCCCTAGCCTCTAATATTTTTTGGCAGACAAATTTTATTTCCTCTTCTGTCAAACCAGATCCCGACGGCAAGTAAAAACCATTTTCGGCAAGTTTATCACAAACAGGATACTCTTCCCCATCGCAAGCGCAGCCGTATTTTTTCAAAGCCGGTTGACGATGCATGCTGGTAAAAAGCAACCGAGTTTCTATGCCGTTCTGTTTAAGATATTCAATGACCTGCTCTTTCGTTTTGCCAAATTTTTTTGGTTCTAGCAAAACCGCGTTCATCCAGTGCACATTTAAGCCGCCTAGCGTATCTTGCTGAAAAATAATTCCTGCCACACTAGCTAGATACTTTTTATACAAAAACGCGTTTTTCCTCCGCAAGTCGCGGTAATAATCCGCTTTTTCCACCTGTGCCAATCCAAGCGCGGCATGTAAATTGGACATCCGGTAATTAAAACCAATATTTTCATGCTGATATACACGCGGCGCGTCCAACGGGAAACAAACATTTTTATAGTAACGCAATTTATCATAATATTCCTGACTGTCGGTAACAACCATGCCCCCCTCGCCGGTGGTCAAATTTTTATTAGCAAAAAAACTGAACGCTGTAATATCCGCCAGCCTGCCGGTTTTCACTCCGGCATATTCAGCTCCGTGAGCTTCTGCCGCGTCGTCTAAGATCAGCAAATTATATTTTTTGGCAATTCTTTTAATATCGTCCATAGCGCAGGGATTGCCAAATATATGCACCGGCATTATGGCTTTGGTTTTCGCCGTGATTTTTTCCTCTATTTTTGCCGGATCAATATTCCAGGTGTCTTTGTCGGCGTCCACAAAAACAGGCAGCGCACCGGTATAGCACACCGCGAAAGCCGAAGCGATCATTGTAAAAGACGGCACAATTACCTCAGCACCTTTACCAATACCGGCAGCCACCAGCATTAAATGCAAGGCCTGCGTGCCATTGCAGACAGCCACAGCGCATTTCGCCCCGCAATAATCTGCAAAGGCTTTTTCAAATTCTGTTACATATTTTCCGGAAGAGGATATCCAGCCAGTGGAGACCGCTTCGGTGATATATTTTAGTTCGTTGCCGGCAAGCAGCGGCTCGCAGACAGGGATAAAATTTTTCATGGTTTGTTCTTCGGCACGAACCGTGTTTTGTCGTTATCACCGGCATAAGGCCCCTGCTTGATCTCGTACATTTCCGTGTCTTCCAGCATTTCAAAGCCATGTCCGCCGGATGCCAATAAAATAATATCACCGGTCTCTAAAGTCCGCGCGCAGATATATTCCTGCCCGTCAGTATAAAAATCCACCCGGATTTTCCCTTTTTTGATAACCAGCACTTCTTTGGTATACAAAACTTCGCGTTTCACAATATTGTGTACATGCGGTGAGATCACGTGACCTTTTTTATGATTCATATAAGCCAACTGCTGGGAAAAATCGTCGGGTGTGAAAAAATGTATGCC
>BGZN01000138.1 GCA_003864455.1 Candidatus Termititenax aidoneus
AAATTGCCGGAAATAAAAAAGGATATTAAAACCGGAACGCAGAAAAAAGCGGACATCACAATCGAAGCCCCGGATTTGTGCGGACGCTACATGAGCTGTATTCTCAAAGTGCAGGTCGCGCCGTCTCCGGAATGGCTGCAAAAAAAACTGCGCGCCGCCGGTTTGCGGCCTATCAATAACGTGGTTGATGTAACCAATTTTGTACTGAACGAAATCGGTCAGCCGCTGCATACTTTTGATTATGCCAAACTGCGCGGCGGCAAAATCATTATCCGGCGCGCGCAGCGCGGTGAGAGCATTCAAACTCTCGATGAAAAACAAATTAAATTAACCGAGGATATGCTGGTCATCGCCGACGCGGAAAAGCCGTCCTGTCTGGCCGGCATTATGGGCGGCTTGGAATCCGGTGTTTCGGAAAACACGCAGTACATTTTGCTGGAAGCCGCGTATTTCAATCCTTTGTCGATACGCCAAACTTCACGGGCGACGGCGCTGCGTTCGGATTCCTCAATACGCTACGAGAAACAAATTTCTTTTGACGGTGTGGCTGATGGTTTTTACCGCGCGATAGACTTGTTCAGGCAAACCGCGCAGGCCGAAGTAGTTTCCAATATTGTCGATCTCGACCCCGGACGTCCGCAGCCTACAATTATCGAATTGCGTCCGGCGAAAGTCGGACAAATCCTGGGCGTGGATATTCCCGAACCGAAAATCACGGAGATTTTGACGAGCCTGCGCTTCCAACTGCAGAAAAAAGGAAACAATTATCTGGTCACTGTGCCGTCCGGCCGCGCGCACGATGTTTACCGCGAGATTGATTTAATAGAAGAGATTGCGCGGATTTACGGTTATGCCGAGATACCCTCGACTTATCCGCAGCTGACCGTCCAGCCGGAAAGTCTGTCCAAAAAAGAACAGGTTTTAAAAGTTTTGCGGCGTGTCCTGCAGGCCGGCGGCTTGAGCGAGACGCTGAATTATTCCATGACCGCGCCGGATATTTATCAAAAAATCGGTTTGCCCGAACAATTTCAAGACCCGATCAAAATCACTAATCCGTTGTCGGTGGAAGAATCTGTCTTGCGCCAATCTCTTTTGCCGCAATTGATCAAAGCCGTTTCCGCCAATCAAGATCAGCAAATCCCGAATGTCGCGCTGTACGAAATCGGCAGGGTATACACCCGTCAGGGCGAACGGGAGCAGGCTGCCGCGGTGTTCACCGGAGATTTATCCATTGGCTCGCTGCGCAAAGAACAGACTGTACAGGCGGATTTTTTCACGCTCAAAGGTCTGGTGGAAGCCATTTTGTCAGAATGCGGCGTGCCTCTGAAAAAACTACAGCGTTCCAAGTCGCCGTTCCTGCACCCCGGCAAATCTTTTGACCTGCCGATGCTTTCCGCCGGCGAATTGTCGCCGCTGATTTTAAAGAAACTGGGTTTGACGCGGCCGGTTTTTGCGCTGAATATTGAGCTGGATTTGCTGGCTAAAATGGCCGATTTTGAGAAAGTATTTGCGGATTTTTCAGCCTATCCAGCGGCGACGCGCGACATGGCTTTTTTGGTCGACAAGAAAATCACCGCTGCGGAGATTGAAAAAGTGATTCACACCGCCGCCGGCGAAAATGTCGAGCGCGTGGAATTATTTGATTATTACACCGGTCAAAATATTCCCGACGGCAAAGTGTCGGTGGCTTATTCGCTCACTTACCGCGCGCCAGACCGCACGCTCAAAGACGAGGAGATCACTAAAATGCACGAGAATATTGTTCAAGAATTAAAACGTGAATTAAAAGCGGAATTGCGTTAGAAAACTGCATACGAAAAGATAGATTCCGAGAAATCGGGAAGGCTGAAACAGGTCTTAAGGGGGAGGGATTTTTGAACCTGTTTCAGCCATAAGAACATTAAGCCGGTGTTTCAAATTATTTTTTTATAACCAGCTCTCCTTACATAAGGTAATCGTAACAATTTTCAGTTTGTCGCATCGATATTTTCTGTTCTATTGATACGCGTTTCCTTGGTTCGTGAGGAGATAATTCCATGTTATAATTTTGCGCGTTGGAGAGGTCGCATAGTGGCCGAGTGCGCTGGTTTGCTAAACCGGTAAGGGGGAAACCCCTTCGAGGGTTCAAATCCCTCCCTCTCCGCTCCGCGTAAGCGGAGCATGAGCGTAGCGAATATTTTGG
>BGZN01000139.1 GCA_003864455.1 Candidatus Termititenax aidoneus
TTTGGTCAAGAAAAAGCCGCGCGTAGGCTGACAGCGACTCAACATAACGGCGCTGGCCTTCGGCGTAAATTGTATCAAAAGCCAACGAGGATTTGCCCGAGCCGGATACGCCGGTGATCACGGTCAGCGTATTGCGCGGAATGGTTACTTCGATATTTTGCAGATTGTGTACGCGCGCGCCTTTGATGTAGAGGTCTTCGGTGGCCATGGGGAGTTAGTTTAGCACGTATGCTATAATTGTAACATGACATATAAATGCACAGTTATTATTCAGCGAGAAGACGACTGGTATGTAGCCAGTTGTTTGGAAAACAATGTTGCGTCACAGGGTAAAAACATTGACGAAGCGCTGGCCAACCTGAAAGAAGCTGTCGCGTTGTATTATGAAGACGACCAGCAGCCGGCGGAGACGACACAGGTATATGTAACCACTATGGAAGTCGCTATTTAATGTCTGGCAAGTATCCTTTGTTAGCACCGCGTGAAATAATCGCTGCGTTGCAAAAAGCCGGTTTTGTTTTTCGTAGTCAGCGAGGCAGCCATGCCAAATATTGTAAAGACAGCCGCTCGGTGATTATTCCCATACATAATGAAATTGCGCGCGGTACTTTAAGAAGCATTTTACGTCAGGCCTGTATTGAATTGGCGGATTTTCTAGAATTACTTTAATTTTATTTTCAGCCATTCCGCCGTTTTTTTAGCGTTCAAATTTAAAATATTTTCCGGCTTAATGCCCTGCACCAGCGCAACCTCCATAGCCCGGGACACTTCACCGACCCTTGTAGCGACATGCGCGTCAGAATTGATCACGACCGGCATGTTGCGCTCTTTTAGGATACGCATTATCTCCAGACAGTTATTGTACGAGCCGTGCCGCGCGAGGCCGAAAGAAGCATTATTGATTTCCACCAGCTTGCCGTGCTCCTGCGCGGCGGCGATGACGGCTTCATAATCCAACGCAAAGATCGGATTTTCGATGTGGCCGAGAATGTCCACATGCTGATTGGCTATGACTTTGAGATACATTTCCGTGTTTTGTTTTTTGGTCAGATTTTCCGGCGTAGTCACGGCGTGCGCTGATGCGACCACCACGTCCAGCGCGGCCAGCATTTCCGGTTCTAGATCCAGCGCGCCGTTTTGAGAAATAATATTAACTTCCGCGCCGCGCAGCAAACGCACGCCGTGCAAATATTCCGGCAAAGCGCGCAGATTGTAAAAAAAATATTCATGCGCGCCGCCGGGCATATTTGGCGCATGATCGGTAATGGCTAAAATTTTCAAACCGCGCTGTTTGGCGGCCAAAGCCATTTCGTCTATTGTGGAGTAAGCATGTCCGCTGCCGATACTGTGCGTGTGTAAGTCCGCGCGGATTTTCATTTAGTTCTGAGCTTCTGCCAGTTTATTCAAAATCTCGTCAGGAACATCCGCGTTGTGGCTGACTTTTTGCACATCGTCCAATTCTTCGATTTTTTCCACGAGATTGAGAATTTTGCCGGCGGTATTTTCCTCGCCTACCGCGATAGTGTTGTCAGCGATGAGCGTGATCTCCGCGTTGTCTATGGGCAGACCGGCGGCTTCTGCGGCCTTGACGCATTTGTCAAAATCTGCCGGCTCGCAGGTTACTTCAAGAGCGCCGCCGCCGTAATCCTTGATATCTTCCGCGCCGGCGTCGAGCAAAGTTTCCATAAGTTTGTCTTCGGTAACTTTGCTGGAGTCAAATTCCAAAAGACCTTTTTTGTGAAACATAAAACTGACCGAACCAGGCGTGCCGAGATTGCCGCCGTTTTTTTCCAGCGTGGAGCGTACCAGAGAAGCGGTGCGGTTGCGGTTATCGGTCTGGCATTCAATCAACATGGCCACTCCGCCCGGCGCATAGCCTTCATAAGTAACGCTCTCGATGCCGCCTTCTTTGCCGGCGCCGCGCTCGACCGCGCGCTTGATGTTGTCATTGGGCATGTTGACTTTTTTGGCCTGCTCGATAGCCATACGCAGACGAGAGTTCAGCGAGGGATCAGCGTTGCCGCCTTCTTTGACCGCGGTGATGATGTCCATCGCCGCTTTGGAAAACGCTTTGCCCTTGACCGCGTCGGCTTTGCCTTTGGTGTATTTGATTTTGCTCCATTTATTGTGTCCGGACATGCTGCCTCCATTAAGGATTTTTAAGAGAGTTCATTATGCAA
>BGZN01000140.1 GCA_003864455.1 Candidatus Termititenax aidoneus
CGCACCAGCATAGACTCCGCCGCTTCCGCAGAATGCAAGAAAAGGTTTTTATTATCAGTTAGGCTGGGCTTCTCTTGTTTGGTTGTAGGATCAAGAACCAAACGATGCATTTCACGCGCCGCGACAGCGCCGTCCAATCCACCAAAGAACTCATAAGAAAATTCCGCCATGTACTTGCTGCCGATATTAGCCTCATCGGTATAAGTATTTAAGATATGTATGGATTTGCCGTGGTCGCCAATTGTGTAATCAAGACCAAGCTTGTGAATGTCCGCATTGACCATTAAACTCTGCGCCAACTGGCATTCCGCTAAGAATCGGAATTCTTCCGTCGATATCAGATGTTGTCCGTTTCCGCCCGCCTTTCGATTATAGGGCTGCAATACTTTAGTTGTTAATTTGGCGTTTTCCAGCAGTTTGGGCAAATCATTGTTGACAAAAGCCGACCATGTAGCCGAATGTGCGATTATTAATTTTCCATCTATTTTCTGCAAACCATATAGTTCTGGATTTTTCTGCATATCCGCGGCTATTTTATCTATTTCCAGACAAAAAGTTTTTTTCAGATCAGAATGTTTGCCCGGAGTAACGGTAAGCTGCATAGGCGTCAAAGACTGTTTAGTGGTCGGCAAATCCCCTTCGTCTACGAAAAGATGCAGATTGTTTAGATCGGTAAAAACTCTTTTGCCGCCGGATAGCGTCGCGGCGCGGTCTTGTATTTTCTGAAAACCAAAAGTTTCAAAAGTCAGATAAATCAGGCTGGAGTCTCTAACAACATCAACTTTGTCCGGACTGTGAAAATCAATGTATCCTGCTTTAAAATTTGGCTGCATCAGTTGAAAAAACTTCAGCATTTCATTGACATCTTTCAAACCATCTTGGGCTAATCCGGTATGCGACGTGGCTATCACCGCTTTTTGACCAGCCCAATTTTTCAAAACAGCAGCCATTTGCAAAATTATAGTTTTACCTTCGCCGCAAGGAGCGTCCAGCACTAATTTGGCATTCTGTACCAAAATCCCTAAAGTCTGCCGATTGTTCAAGCGAAAACCATTGAGAATATCCCGCGGATTGCCGCCATCGGCTTTTTGCATAATGTAATCATCAACAGTCATTGTTTTTAAAGCTGTTTCCATATCGTTCAGATCAACCACCCCTGGCCTGAATCTCCGCGTCAAAGGAATAACTTCATTCCTCTTATTTGCGTCCGTCCACCGAGCATCGATAGTTTGCCGCCAATACGCCTCCCGCTCCAAAGCCACTGCTCTATTTGTCAATTCTTGGCTGGACGGATTTTTAGCAAAGTCCGCTCTGGTTTTTTCTATCTCCGCCAGCAGATCTCCGTTGGTCATATTCAAATATCTTGATTCTAGTTCTGAAATTCTGGTGTTCAAACTTTCAAAATTTGCTTTACTCTCAGCGTTTTCTGTAGATGGCACGGTAAGAGTATCAATGTAAGCTTGGGTGGCGGCTCTGGCGGAATTGTTATCTAAAGCTGGACGGACAGGCATATCTGTTTGTTCCGCACTGGAAGCCGCGCTATGTCTTTCCAGCGCTTCTGTATATCTCTGTGCGGCTTCTTCACCCAAGGCATCCTGCAAACGTTTTTGAGCAGGCGGCGGTTCTGTTTTAGTTTCGGTTTCCGGCGCGCGCTCCGGCATTTTCAGCCGGCCTGTTTCTCTATCCACTAAATTGTCCATCAGAGACTTTAGATTGGCGCTTCTGTTGGGATTATTTTCGTCAATGGCTTCGTAAAAATCTTGTCCTAGATACAGCACCGCTCTAGTGGCCTCTGCTCCCTCGATAGACGCAGACCGGCCGCCGACAAAAACAGTTTTTTCCAATTCGGGATGGATTTCCAGCGCGGATAATAAGATTTTCTGACCATTAACCTCTATATAACGCAGTCCATCCTCCGCGGCCGGCGGCGGCAAAAACTGTCCCAGCCAGCGGGCGCTTAATTCCAGTTCGGCCTGCCTTTGCGCCAACGTATATTCTTCTGTGGCCAAAATTTTATCAATCACAATATCGCGCACCGGATCGGTATCGCGGTACTGCTCCACATATTCATGAAGAGAAGCTAAATCAGTGATCTTATTTATTTCACTTAAAATAAGCTTAAACGGATCACTAAATGACACCCACGGCATGTCTCGCAGCAGAATA
>BGZN01000141.1 GCA_003864455.1 Candidatus Termititenax aidoneus
TCCGTTTAATTTACCAAAACCATTATACAAAATAAGAGAAACCTCCTTAAGGACATATGTAGAGCCGGATAAATATATGTTTTTGTATGATTTAACAAAAATAAGTTTTTCTTAGCACGTCCGCTGTATAATCGCTGATTTTCTAGCCCGCGGCGCGCAGCTTTTTGCTGGCAAGATACGGAATAGCCAGCAGCGCCATAACTAAACCTGTGCCGATCAAAAGAAAATCTATTTTGACAGTGTCCGCGAGCGGACCGAAGATCAGCATACTCAACGGCATCAGCGCGCTGCCCAGCATCAGGAAAACCGACATGACCCGTCCCATGTAAGCCGCTTCGACATTGGTCTGCAGCAAAACCATCACTGGCGTGTTGTACAGCGGCACGACAAGCCCCATGGCCGCCATGAGCGCGACGTAGAGCGGAAAATTTCCGGCCAGACCGAGACCGATAGTCAAACTGCCAAAGACTGCGCAGGACAAGGCCATAGTCGCCGTTTTGCGTTTGAAGCCGCCCCAGACGCTGATTAAAATACCGCCCAGCAGCGTACCGGCGGAAAAAGTTATCTCGATAGCGCTGAGCCGCCAGACTTCACTGCCAAAATTTCTGGCAGTCTGCAGCGGAGTCAAAAAACCGGCCGGCGACATACAAAAAGTAAAAATGGCGGCCAGAATAATCAATTCGAAAACAAAAGCGTGTTTCCAAATGTATTGCAAGCCTGCTTTGAGGTCAGAAAAATAACCGGACACGCTGTGTTGAATTGGTGTATTGGCCTGGGACTGCCGCGGCGTTTTGACCCCGAAATATAAAATGCCGATGCTCAAGGCGGCTGTGCTTACGTCGAGAAAAAATAAAATTTCCAGCGGAGCAACGCTCATCAGAGTTCCGGCCAGCAGAGGCGCGGTCAGCGTGGAAAAAGATTGAATGGCGCTTTGCAGACCGTTTACTCTGGTCAGCTGCTGCGCGGGAACGATTTGCGGAATAAACGCGCCAACCGCCGGCATCTGTATGCCTTGTCCGAGAGCGCGCACGCTCGAGCAAAACAGCAAAATGCCGTAATGGTCAAAACCAAACATAAGCAGGATTGCCACAATTAAACTGGCCAGCGCGACTGATCCGTCGGCCAGATTGATCAAATGTTTGCGATTGAATCTATCTGCCCATATACCGCCGAACGGCGAAATAAGGAACATCGGCAAAAAGGCGGCGAGGACGTAAAACGTCATCAGCGCACCGGACTGGGATTTGAGCACAATGTGCCAGCCGATGGCGTGCTGTACGACCAGCGAGCCAAAAATCGACAAAGCCTGTCCGCTCAAAAATAAGGCGGCATTCTTTTTCCAGTTTTTCATAAAATATCCTTTCGTTGAATTAGATTTATACGTCTGTAAACGGAAGATACAATAATTTCCGTGCGAGAAATTATTGGCAAGAAAAGCGGCGAGGCTTTAATTATTGAAAAATTTGCATAGGAAAAATATACTATTTTAGAAATTGGCTGTCAATAAAATCCGCCCCTAAAATTAAAGATTATATCTGAATTTCTTTCTGCCTGCTTTAGCCAAAAAGTTACTGTGCTTCTGGAGGGAATCAGGGTGATTTGCTTAAAATGATTTTCCCTGTAGTAACGCAGTAATGGCGTTAACAAACAGGCGCCCAAACCCTTGCCGCGTCTTTCCGCAAAAACATTAAGGCTTTCGATGTCGATATATTTGTGTTTGCCCAAATCAAAGATTGAAAAAGAAATGCCGCTGGAGGAGCGTGGATTGATATATAAAGAATCGAGGTAATCTCCGTCTCCCAAAGACACCTCGTAACCATAATTGCCGCCCCTGATGTAAATGTTCTCAGCGGGTAGACATTCCTGATAATGGTCTTGCAGAACAGTAAGAATACTCTGCCTTTCCGCTATAATTTTGCTGTAAATTACCGGCATAATATCCCCGTAATATTATCACGGGCTGTTAAAAATTGGCTCATTGTTTTTGCCGTTTTTATTTTCCAACCGGTACGGGTATAATATTTGCTTAAAGAAAGCGAGCGTCTTATGCAGTACATCAATGAAGCCTTGATTTGGGAAATTCTGGAGCAGGCTCAAAAAACCACGCCGGACGAGATCGAAAAAATTTTGCAAAAATCGCGGAAACTGCAGCGGCTGACTCTGG
>BGZN01000142.1 GCA_003864455.1 Candidatus Termititenax aidoneus
GTCAAAGAGCCCAGCGCCAAAGCCTGCTCGCTTTGCATGCCTCCGGCATAACCCAAAGACGACACCGATGCGGAAACCAGCGAAGTCAAAAAATCCCGCTGCAAATCTGTCGTCCTGATATTTTTCCTGCTCAATTGCTCAGCGCGCGCATAAGCTTTGTCCACCAAAATAGTCCATTTGGCCAAAAGACTTTCTCTATTGAGGCCCGTCAAAGTCTGGGTCAAGCCAACACCGGCCGCGCTTTTTTCGGCCAGCTCCATGTGCACCACTTCGCGGGATTTCTGCCTAGCCGATTGCAACGCAGCCAGAGCCTGATCCAGCATCAGTGCGCGCTGCAATTTGGCATATTTTCTCAACAGCACGGTCTGGTCTACTGTTACATTGCCGCGCGCGTCTTCCTGCCAGAGATCGTCCGAGTCAAAATCAGACAAGCCGGACTGCGCGCCGCCGTAGGAGGCGCCTTGATTTTCCGCACGGAGCTTGAGATCGGAGTCGCCAATCGCCAGATCAAAAATATTATTTTTGTTCTGATCCAAAATCGATTTAGCCAAACCATAAGCAAAAGCATCATCAAGATTATTATCCCTTGACGCTATGCTGCTTTGCCCGCCCAGCCAGCCGGCAAAAACCGACACCAGGATATTGAAGCCCGCGTTGAGCAGTTCGGTGCGCTGATCCACTTTTTGATTAATCGACTGGATTTGGATTTCCGTTAATTGTTTTTGTTTTTGCACCACATCCTGCAGCAGCGAGAAAACCTGCTGCACGGCGATCTTGGCAAAGGTATCCTGCGTCCGCGTTTTTTTGTCTGTCAACTCCTGATGAATGATATTGCGGCTGTTTTTCACAGCGGCATTGAGCGCAATCTCGATATTTTCCAGACGCTGCAAACGCTGCAAATCATCCAGCACCTGCAAATAACGCTCATAATCCAGCGCTTTTTTATTTTCAGTCAAATCGCGCATAAGCTGGCTTGAGCCGCTCAATACCTCGGCATATATCTCCTCAAAGTCAGCCGGCGCGGTTTGCGGATTGTCAGCAAAAATCGCGGCGCGGTTTGGGTCATATTTAGCGCGGGCGGCTTTTTTGGCCTTGCCGGTAAAATTATAAACTGATTCGCCCAAACCCCGCAGAACATTTTGCACCACGCCGCCGCCCGCGCCAAAAGTGGCAACATCAACCAACATAAAAAACACTCTGCCAATCACATATTCAGCCAGGCCGGTTTTTGCCTCTTTTATTTCCTGACGCAACTGCGCGCCTTTGTTGTAAGCTTGTGCGGTTTGCAGTTCCAGAGAGCCTTTTTTGCTGACGGTCTCCAGCAAAACCATGACATCTTTATTAACGATTTCGCTGCCATAATTCGACACTGTCGCCGCCGGCAGCGACAGTTCAGAGGCCACAATGTTGCGCCCTTCATGCTGGGCTTTCTGCACAGAGGCCAGCAGACGCAGCAGCATAGTCAGCATATTCACGCGCAGAGAATCTTCAACATACCGCTCATTGTCAAATTTCAAGAAGCCGTCTTGATAATCCAGCGTTGAGCTGTTCAGCGCCGCATCGATTTGCTGTATTTCCATTTCCAGCATTTTGGCGTAGTCTTTATTACCGGAAGCCAGCGCCTGATCCCGCAGTTTCTCCAGCTCGGTTTTTTTGTCGCGCAGAAAATCATTTTCCATTCTTTTTTCGGCGGTGCGCAGTAGTGTCAACTGTTCTGTCAATTTTTCTTCTTTTTCTTTAAGCTCTATATCTTTGTCGGTCTTGCGAATAGTCTGTACCACATCGACCACTGTAGCAAACGCGCTGATCACCAGCGGCGCGGCCACACCTGCGCTAAAAATGGCGGCAATCACGCCAGCCAGTATCGTAACAATCCCCAGAACCAGCGACACCAGCAAATTGGTGTGCTCGTATTCCTGCTGCTGCCTCTGCGCTTCTTTTAATTCGGCCTCAGCTTTTTCATTGTAATTTTTGGCATACTCGTTTATTTCTTTCGTGCGTGTATTGATGTAATTGGTCAAATAGGTGGTCTGCTTGTCGTTCAGTTTCTCGATATTCATTTTTTGATAGCCGCTTTGCTGGATCAAGATTTCCTGTATGGCGTTACGGCTGTCGCCTTTGGCCTGGGTGATCATCGTCA
>BGZN01000143.1 GCA_003864455.1 Candidatus Termititenax aidoneus
GCAGAAAATATAAAAAGAAAAAACCTAAAATCACAACACTCAAATAAATCCAGAACAGACTATTGTGGAAATTTAGGATTTTCTCCGCCCAGACAAGCAATTCGCGCATAAAATAATTTTACCATAAGGCGGCCCCTGCAAGGGGACTTGAATAGTCCCTGCAAGGGGACTTGAATAGTCCCTGCAAGGGGACTTGAATAGTCCCTGCAAGGGGACTTGAATAGTCCCCGCAGGGGGACTTAAGTAGCCTTTGCAGGGGGGCTTCACATTTTACAGATAATGGTGTAACATTACCCCCCATTTTGCGAAAAATGAACGATAGCGAGTTTTTGGGAGAAGCATGGCAGGCGACGCAATAGAAGTATCGGGCACGGTTATTGAATCTATGCCGAATGCGATGTTTCGCGTGAGATTGGAAACCGGTCAGGAAATTCTGGCGCATGTTTCCGGCAAGATACGGAAAAATTTTATCCGCATTTTGCTGGGCGACAAAGTGCATGTGGAGCTTTCCCCGTATGATTTGACCAGAGGCCGCATAACATTTAGGGATAAGTAGACAGCATGAAAATAAGAGCATCGATAAAAAAAATCTGCAAGGACTGCAAAATCATTCGGCGCAAAGGCGCGCTGCGAGTGATTTGCAAAACCGCCAAGCATAAGCAAAGACAAGGATAGGAGCGCAAATGGTTCGTTTAGCCGGCGTGGATTTGAAAAACGAAAAAAGAATTGATGTAGCCCTATGCTACATTTACGGCATCGGCCAGAGTTTGAGCCGCAAGATTTTGCAGGAAACTTCTGTCAAGCCGGAGATTCGGGTCAAGGATCTTTCCGAGTCCGATGTAGTCAAATTGCGCGATGCTTTGCGCGATTATACAGTCGAAGGCGACCTGCGCCGCAAGGTTACGCTGGACGTGAAGCGGCTGATCGAGATCGGTTCATACCGCGGCCAGCGCCACCGTAAGGGCTTGCCCTGCCGCGGCCAGCGTTCACGCACCAACGCGCGCACCAACCGCAAAGGTCCGAAGCGCACGGTGGCCAATAAAAAAGTAGCGACGAAATAATTTAGGAGCGGCAATGGCAGAAAAAGAAAAAGCAACGGTCAAGACCGGCAAGGAAAAAGCCAAGAAAAAAATAAAAAGAAATATCGCCAAAGGCGTGGCGAGAATCAAATCTACCTTTAATAACACTATCGTGGCGATCACGGACGCGCAAGGCAATGTGGTGTCGTGGGGTTCGGCGGGCTGCGCTGAATTTAAAGGCTCTAAAAAAGGCACGCCGTTTGCCGCGCAGCAAGCTTCGGAAATCGCCGCCAGCAAAGCGCGCGAGCAGGGCATAGTCGAAGTAGACGTGGAAGTCAACGGGCCGGGCTCCGGCCGTGAAACGGCGATACGTGCTTTGCAATCTTCCGGTCTGCGCGTGCTGTCGATCAAAGATGTAACGCCACTGCCGCACAATGGCTGCCGGCCGCCGAAGAAAAGAAGAGTATAAGGAGAAAAGAATTTAATGGGCAAACATAAATTAGCAGACTGCAAACAATGCCGGAGAGAGGGCGAGCGGCTTTTGCTCAAAGGCAGCCGCTGCAATTCGCAGAAGTGCGCTCTCCTGCGCCGCAAGACCGCTCCGGGCATGCACGGCGCGGCGGTGAAAAAACAATCCGAGTACGCGGTGCGTTTGCGCGAAAAGCAAAAATTGCGCCGGATTTTTGGCGTGTCAGAAAAACAACTGTGGCATTGCTTTGAAAAAGCCCACCGCACACCAGGCGTCACCGGCACTTTGATTTTGCAGATTTTAGAGCGGCGTTTGGACAATATCGCCTATCGTTTGGGTTTTGCGGCATCGCGCAAACACGCGCGCCAGCTCGTCAAGCACGGTCATTTTCAGGTCAACGGCAAAAAAGTCGACCTGCCGTCTTATCAGGTCAATCCGGCGGACAAAATTTCAATCCGGCCGGCTTCGCAAAAATCTTTCAGCACGGCGCTGGAGAGATTAAAAGAAGCGCAGTATCCGGCCTGGCTGAAATTTGATCCAGTGGTCGGCGCCGGTGTTGTGGTTGCCGTTCCGGAGCGCGAAGAAATTGATTATCCGATTGAC
>BGZN01000144.1 GCA_003864455.1 Candidatus Termititenax aidoneus
AGCCGTCCGCCGATCAAACGAACAAAGGGCGCGATATTCGTTTGGAGCGGCTGGCTAAAAGCCGCCGCGTTTATTTTCTTTTTGCTCAAAGGCTGTCTGCTCTGGGCGCTCGGCAATATTTTTTTGGACGACACGCCGGTTACTGTACTGTTGGGCTGCTTGACCGCTCTGCTTTGTGAAGCTTATTCGCCCTACAAAAAAGAACGGCAAATTCTCGCGCTGGGGCTGGGCATTCTCACCGGCTGGACGGTTTGGACTACGCCGGTCGGAATTTTATTAATCGTGCTTTTGCTGATCCTCAATATTTCAGCGTTTTCTCGGTCATCGAAAGATTCCCCTGCGCGTCCTCGGCGTAAATCTGAATATACAAAGTCTGGCTCTGCGCCGGCAGAACATACTGGGTCTGCCAGATAGCGCCGTTTTGCCGCAGCGGGAATTGCTGATCTTTGATCCGCGCATATACTTGGCGCAAAGGCGCGGCGTATTTGGCTTTGATAGTCAACACGCCGGCTGGCCGGGGTTTGGCCGGCGACAGCATAATTTCTACCGGATAGTAAACTTTGTTGAGCCGCTGCTTAACCTTGTCCGGTTTCGGCGGCGCAGCGGCGGCCGGCGCAGTTTTCGGCGCGCTAGTTTCGACATAAAAACTGCCGGATTGCTCCGCCGAAGCGCCGTCAGCAAAAACCGCCACGGCTTTATATTCATTCCGGCCGGCAATCGCGGAAGATAAAGCCGCCCGCCAAAGCCGCGCGCCGTAAGGCTCGGCCACGATGTAGGACTCGTCAGGAAAAACAATGCGCATTTCTTGAAGCTGTCCGCCGCCGCTCAAACCGGCGTAAATATAAAACGGCTCGCCGGCCGGCACGCTTGGCGCTGAAACCCGCGTCAGCACCCGCTGGCCTTTCTGCGCCGGTTTCTGCACAACGCTGCTTTCAAAACCGCGCACCGGCACTTGGATTTTTTTCTCATAAGTCCGGCCGCCAATACTCGCCGTAAAAGCAAAAATATATTCATCTGTCTTGGCCGTATCCGGCACAGTCAACATTCCAGCCCATAAGCCATTGTCCTGCCGGCGCAAAGGCAGAGCTTTGGCCGAATCGCCGATGCGCAGTTCCACACTATCGAGCGTCAGATTTTCCGGAGCGGCAAAATTAACCCGCGCGCGCATACCGGCCTCCAGCTTCGGCGGATCGGTACGCGCCAAAAACAAAGGCTCGCCGGCCAAACCAACCGGCGCGCTAAAACGCCAAACCCGGCCTGCGCGGTCAAACACTTCGATAAACGCCATGCCGTTTTCCCGCAGATTCGGTGCGATCACCACGCTGTTCCGGCCGTCCACTTTGCCGGAAACAGTCTGGCGGCCGTAAGTCCAGCTGTAGCGGTCAAAATGTTCGGCGTTGTAAAAACGCAAAGCCAAGCGGCCGCGCTCCAAATCCGCCGCGTCCAGCCAGACCAGCGGATAATCGCCAAACTCCGCGGCTAGTCTTTTGTGCGCGAAAGCCGTCCGCATAAACAAAGACTGCGCCTTGGCCAGAGTAACTTCGGTTTCCGGCGGAACAAAATCCTCCGCCGTGTAATAACCTGTGGCGATCAGTATTTCCACCGCTTTTTCGCGCGGATTTTCCGCCGCGTCGAGTGTTTCAGAATAACCGTCCACACGCGCCAGGATCTCCGCCAAACGGCTGACCGAGAAATAACCCGGGCTGGCCTCAACCACGCCCTCCGCTGCGCTGCCCAGCAGCCCGTTAAAGTAAAGAAAGTCCAGATCATCAAAAATTCCCGCGAACTCCGCCGGCAAACGCAGTTGGAGCGCTTGATTTAAATATCCGGCAAATTCGGCCAGGGAAATTTTAGCAGCGCCGTCCTCCGGACTGAGCAAACGCCGCTCCGGTGTAAACACTAATTGCACAAAATCTTTTTCCTGCTGAAGCGTTGTTAATTCCGCCAGATTGCGCGGACGCCAAGCGGAGCTTTGCGGGACAAATTCCGCCGC
>BGZN01000145.1 GCA_003864455.1 Candidatus Termititenax aidoneus
GCCGCGCGATTCACCGAGCCTTGCAAATCGGTGTTAAAGCCGCCGAAATCCACGCCGCCCAGTCCGGTGTTTTCCTGTATTTCCGCCAGCAAATCATTGAGGCCGCGCTCGGCAGTACCCAGCTCGACCACCATATCCATCGAAACCATTTTTTTCATGAACGCGTCTTTGATCTGGCCGACCACCGCGCCGCGCAGCGACTGCTTGACCGAAAGCTTCAATTCCAAAAGCTGCGTGTCGTTAAAACCTTTGTCGGTTTTGAGTTTTTTCTCCAGCTTGTCCAGTTCCTGCGCCGCAGCTCCTGAGCGCGAAGAAATGATCTGGCCGTACAGCCGCGTGTAATGCTCCATCAGTTCGCGTGTCTCGGAGTCAAATTGGTACTGGATTTTTTCCGCGTGCTCGCGGTCGCCGCGGCGTAATTCCATTTCTTTGTTCAGCGTGCGCACATTGTTGCGGCGCGTGATCGACACATTGTCCTCGTGCGGCTCGTCGCTTTCGCGGATATAGTCCTGCACATTCAATTGTTTGTCTCTCGTCTTGGGCGCGTCATCAAAAAGCTTGCCGAGTGACGAACGGGAAAAAGACGCTACCATATTGGCCACGATATTTGTGCTGCGCTCCTGCGCGGTTTTGTCCAGCAGCTGCGCCAGGCTTTGCGGTTTGGCCGCTTCAGCGCGCTGCACCTCTTTTTGATAGTACTGCAAATCCCGCGTGCGCTGCTCTGCGCGAATTTCCTGCGCCTGCCGGCTGGCGCTTACTTGCTGCTGCACATCTTGTATAGCCATAATTACACCTGATTCTCCGTTTTATTTTTCCGCGGCGCTAAAGTCGCGTTCATTCTTTTGTCTTCCCGCGCTTGCTGCCGCTCGCGCAATCTTTGCAAATTCAATTCATTGGCGTTGATCCTCATCTCTGTTCTTTTGATGTAGGACTTCACTTTTTCCAGTTTGATCTGCAGCTCATGCAAATCAATCTCGCTGATTTCTTCCGGAGGCGGCGGCTTAACTTCCGGCTTTTTTTCCTCCTCGGCGTCCGGCTGTTTTTGCGCCGCTTCCTCGCCGTCGTTAATTTTTACCTCGACCATTTATTTTACTCCTCGGTCATAATGTAATAATTTAATTCATACTCGATATTCTGCTCTTCTTCTTTGAATTTGGCGCGGATTTCCTTGGCGACCCTGATGCGGATTTCCAAAATTTTTTCTTTTGTATAGTAATCCTCGATATTCAGGCGTTTGGCCTGCGTGATAATTTGTTTTTGGATCTCATCCAGCACGCTGCGCTCGGCTTTCAAACGCGCGCCCGATGATCCGCCGATGATTTCCAGCAGCTCGCTGTTGTAAAGATTTTCCTCCATCAGCGCGACGTTTTCAGCAATCGTGTCGTCGACGGCTTTTTGCCGCAATTTACGCAGCTCGTCCGGCGGCACGCCCAGCTGCGCCAAAATATAGGCAAACGCGGCCATTTTCATACCGGCAATGCGCGACAGCATTAAATTGTGCGAGGTGGTCTGCGCCACCGCTTTCATGTAACTTTCCATGATGTTCTCAATGCGGTCGCGCAGAGTCAGCTTTTCGCCCAAGATCATTTTGATAGCCATCGGCACTTTCACTAAACCTTCTTGCGTGCGCACTGTCGTAAAAAATGATTTCGCCGAAAGCCGCGAAACATCCAGGTAATAGTCGTCCTGTCCGGCCTGATCTTTGCTTTTGACCCAGAGACCCTTTTCCTCGCGCTCGGCCTGAAGTTTTTCCTGCACCGCGCGGAAATGCTCGGTTTTTTTGACGTCCTGAATTTGTTCCTCAAGAGGACGATTCAGCATATTAACTGTAGAGATGGCCATCTGGTCTTACCGCCTCTCTCTATTTAAAGACCGACGGGCGTCCCCAGACATTTCTCCTGCGCGCCCTGTTGACTCTGACGCGCCGGCCTTTGCTGGTGCGCGCAGCATACTGCGTGAGCACTTTTTTCTGTTGTTGTACCTGTGCCGGTT
>BGZN01000146.1 GCA_003864455.1 Candidatus Termititenax aidoneus
GCAGTGGTATTGACTTTTAATTGACACCAGCAATATAGTCCATTGCTTGTACTTGGAGTACCGGCGACATTCATTGTTCCACCTGTTTCAGAACATAGCCAATTTATTTTCATGTCCTGTCCGCAGCCGCAATCATTTATGGTTCCAGACTGGCCGGTTCCAAAATCGATCATAGATGATTTACACCCATAAGTATTGCTGCTGCCGTAGCAGTTGCTATACCAATTGCTGGCAGGGCAACTAAAGGCTGGATGACATAGCTTTGCAGCATGCAGGTATGATAGTCCGAATGACACTGTTGCGATTGCAACAATTATTCTTTTCATTGTCAAACTCCTTTAGAAAAACCACCAAAGGAATTTTGGCGGTTGGAGTTTTACAACAATATTAAAGGATTGCCGTGTTTATTTTGTGTCGCCACATTATTCGCACACTCCAACCATAAGTTGGAGTATAGTCTCGTCATACTCTGACGCTTTAATACGGGTTGTAAAGCCCCAATAACAAAATGCTTGTTATCAAATGTATTCTACACAAATGCGTTCGCGGTGTAAAGGAGAAAGTTTTTCGTGTTCGTGGCCCGTGCTCGTAAAAAAGTTATAAGTTATTAGTTATAAGTTATAAATCATTGCTGCATGTTATGTTGAATGTTCCTTTGCTGTTGGTAACACCGGTTTTTGTACTAGTGCATTCACTATAACCGGATGGACATGATGTTTCTGCATATTGTACTGTGTCGTCGCATGATGCTCCAATGCTTACACTATTTACGCAAAACGCCGTGCGGAACTCCGAAGAATTTATAGCGCTATAGCCGCAATTACCCGCGCAATACTTCCTACAATCATCCGCCGAGCTGCCTTGGTTCCGAGGTATCCACGGACCGACAACGGAACATGAACTATCATTGCATAACCGACACCAACAATAATTCCCGCTATCCGCTGGTGGAGTACCTGGAGGAGCTGGAGTAGGAAATACACCAGCTGTTTTAGAACATCTTGATTTGCCGTAAATTGTTAATTGTCCACCACTTGAACTCCAATTTGAACCAGTAGCATTAAACGTGCCCTCATAACCATCAACAAAGTTATATGAATCTCCATTTGTACTAGTATTATTTTGTATTGGACAAATAAAAACTAAGTGACACAGTTTAGCAGCTTGCAGGTGTGATAATCCGGACGACATTATTGCGATTGCAACAATTATTCTTTTCATTGTCAAACTCCTTTAGAAAAACCACCAAAGGAATTTTGGCGGTTGGAGTTTTGTAACAATCTCAAAGAAATTGCGTGCATTATTCAGCATATTCTGCACACTCCAACCATAAGTTGGAATTGTTTATCGTCAACATGGACGCTTTGAGATAGGGTTACAAAGCCCAACAGCAAAATACTTGCTATCAACCGTATTATATAAAAATATGCCGGGGAATGTAAAGGAGAAAATGGTTTCTGGTTGCCGGTCGCTAGTTTCTGGTTACTGTTTCGCAATGCGTGACGAGAAACAAGCAACCAGCAACCAGTGACCAGTAACGAATCAATATTCTGCAGATATAAAAAATAATCCGGCTGCGGGTGCGGTCGGGCCCGCGGCGCCACGATCGCGCGCATTCAAAATCGATTCAATGTCATAAGGTTTCCCGCGGCCAATTTCAACCAATGTTCCAACAATATTTCGAACCTGATGATGCAAAAATGATTTTGCAGAAAAATCAATACAGAGTTCAGAGTTCAGATTGCAGTTTTCAGATTGCAGTTCTTTTCTGAACTCTGAACTCTGAAAACTTAAATCTATTTTATCCAGCGTTTTCACCGGGCTTTTTGCCTGGCATTCAATTGCGCGAAATGATGTGAAATCATGACATCCGATTAATTTCGATGCCGCCGTCCGCATTGCCTCAATATCCAATTTCTGCGGCACCCACCAGACAAAATTTTTATCCAGCACCGGCGGGAAATCCCGATTAAGAATAACATACC
>BGZN01000147.1 GCA_003864455.1 Candidatus Termititenax aidoneus
CGCGGCTTTGCTGGCCGTGGACGCGCCGGAAATTTTGGCGCGGATTTTTCAAACGGCGGCCTGGGTCAAAAATGAGATTTACGGCAAACGCGTGGTGCTTTTCGCGCCGCTGTATATCAGCAACATCTGCCAAAATATCTGCCGCTACTGCGCGTTCAAGGCGGACAACAAACTGCTGGAACGCAAAGCTCTGACTCCTGAACAAATAGAAGAGCAAGTTGAATTTATGCTGGAGCGTGGGCACAAGCGCATATTGATGGTGGCCGGCGAGTCCAAACCGGAATTTGCGGACTCGCTTATTGATTATTATGTAGACAGCATCGGGGCTATTTACGCGGCGCAAACCGGCGCGCACAAAATCAAGCGCGTGAATATCAACTGCGCTCCCTTGCCGGTCGAGGATTTTAAAAAATTAAAGAAAGCCGGTATCGGCACTTTTCAAATCTTTCAGGAAACGTATCATGAGGAGACTTATAAATATGTGCATGTCCGCGGGCCGAAAACCGATCCTGATAAACGGATCGCTGCCATAGACGATGCTTTCGCCGCAGGCATTGATGATGTCGGTATGGGTATTTTGTACGGACTTTTCGATTACCGTTTTGAGACGCTGGCTATGCTGATGCATGTTGAGCAGTTAGAAAAGGCCTGGAAAGTCGGACCGCATACAATCTCTGTGCCGCGCATTGAACCGGCACTCGGCGCGGAATTTTCACAAAATATTCCGCATCGAGTTTCCGACGCGGATTTCAAAAAAATTGTCGCTGTCCTGCGCTTGTCCGTGCCGTACACCGGCCTGATCCTTTCCACGCGCGAGACAGCGCAGATGCGCGACGAACTCATTGACCTTGGTATTTCGCAGATCAGCGCGGAGTCGAGCGTCTCGCCCGGTGGCTACAAGGACAAGCCGGATAATCCGCAATTTATTGTGGCCGACCACCGCAGCCTCGACGAGATAATTTCCTCGCTGGTGGACAAAGGCTACATACCCAGTTTTTGCGCGGCCTGCTACCGTATGGAACGCACGGGTGAAAAATTCATGTGCTTGGCCAAGCCCGGCACGATCAAAGGGAAATGCAGCATGAACGCGCTGATTACCCTGCGCGAGTATCTAGACGATTTTGCGCCGGAGAACACGAAAGCCGCTGGCTATAAATTTTTGGAGCGTCTCAAAGCCGCGCTGCCAGACCAAGAGCGGCAGACTTATGAAAACTTTTGTCTGGAAATTGCCGGAGGGACGAGGGACAGGTATGTGTAACAAGGATTTGTTATTTTGAACGAATGCCGCTGAGAAACTGCAGACAGTATCTTTGGCTGTCGGATTTGAGATTACGGAAAACAGTCAGTAACTTTTTCTCGATAGAACGCCGCTGGCTGGATAGTTCTTTGGTGAGTTTGAAGTCTTGAAAAAAATAATTAACCGGCACATCGTAAAATTCCGCCAATTTGCATAAAGTTTCCAGCGTGGGGTTGCTTTTCTTGGCGCTTTCCAAGTGGACATAGTTGGAAAAATCCATGTCTATCAAACCGGTTAAAACCTCGATGGTTAAATCCCGCTCTAAGCGCAGGTTTTTAAGCCGCTTGCCGAGATGATTTTTTATTTGCTGGAAATCAGGCATTACTACAAATTGTCCTTTTGAATTATTTTAGGGATTAAATACTGTGTGATTATAGTTTATAATCCAGTTGATTTTATACGATAATAATGTTAGAATCATAAAACAAAAGGGGGTATGTTTATGGCCGGTAACTACACAGATGCAAATGACACGAATTTTACAGGGATAGTTGGAGGGGTAACTTACAATATCGAGGCTGGCAAAAACCTTTCGGCTGAAGGCGTGAGGAATGCCCTGCATACCAAGGAAAATGTAGCCAATAAGCAGGTCTCTTCAACTAATGACACGGCAGATGTTTTG
>BGZN01000148.1 GCA_003864455.1 Candidatus Termititenax aidoneus
CCCTGACCGCGCGCGGCCTAAAAGTCATTCGCCTGCGAAGCGATCACAATCCTCTGCGGACAATACCGCGCTTGGTCAAAGTCTTAAAAAAAGTAAAGCCGGACATTCTGCTCAACTGGCTGTACCCCTGTATTATCACTGGCGGTATTGCCGGCCGTCTGGCCGGAACGCCGCGAATCATTGCCAATCTGCGCGGGCCTGATCTTAAAAAGAAAAAACTAAAAGTTCTCCTCGACGGCATTATTGCGTGCTGCTGTTACGACGGACATATTGCCGTGTCGCAAAATGTTAAAGACGTGTTTGTCCGCCGCGAAAAATATCCAGCGGATAAAGTAGCCGTGATAAATAACGGCCTTGATTTGGCGGCAGAAAAACATATTCATAAAACCAGCCGTTCAGCCGCGCGCCGCGCTCTGCGGTTATCATCTAGAAATATTGTTATCGGAACACTGGGACGTTTGTACCCGGAGAAAAATCAGCAGCTCTTAATAAAGGCTTTTGCTTTGTTGGCATCGCGCCTGCCGGAAGCCAGACTTTTGCTGGTGGGCGACGGTCCCTCGCGCCAAGGACTGGAACGTCTGGCCGCGGAGTTGAACATATCTGACAAAATTATTTTTGCCGGCTGGCAAAGCGACCCTTATCCTTATCTCCAGGCCATGGATATTTATGTTTTGCCTTCATTATATGAAGGTCATTCCAGTTCGATATTGCAAGCCTGGGCTTGCCGCCTGCCGGTGATTGGCGCGAATACGACCGGCATTCGCGATCTGATCGTGGACGGCCAAAACGGTTTGCTTTTTTCGCTGAAAAATCCGCAGGAACTGGCCAATATTATACTCAACCTGCCGGCTTATCCAAAATTTGCCAAAAAATTAGCCGCGGCAGGCTATCAAACGGTTTCGGAAAATTATACGGAAGAAAAAATGCACAAAAGCTATTTGGAATATTTACAACAAAATTTCCACGGATAATTCCGAACTATCATGTATAAGTCAAAACTAGTACTTATTGTAAGGTATAACAATTTCTTAAAGCAGAACTGTGTAAGAGGTTTAGAATCCACTTACACAGTTCAGGTTACATTACCTAGCACGATAATTTTCTAGGGTTTGGTCTCTACCACCTTCATTTCCTGGAACATCATATGTATACTCCCCAGAACCATGAGTAACCACATAAAATGTGTCTCCTGTACTTCTAGCAGTTCCACCTTGCTCTACTACTTCAATACCCCGTGCTTCACTTTCTTGAATAACCACTTTAAATTCCCCTTCCAGACCAGTTGTTTGATAACTTACAACAAATTGCTCACTTTGAACTCCAGATTGATTAAAATGCTGCAAGGCTTTATGTGCCATATACGTAGCCATCTTATCATCAAGAGTCATGCCATTGGTCATATCTGTTAAGGCTTGATTTCCTGATATTTCCCTATCTATATCTGTCCTAGATATTTTTTGACCATTCAATTCAATGCTTTCTATATGAAATCCGAATGTTGATTTATTCTCTCCAGCGCTATGTGTTATTGCTTGGCTCAATCGTGTTATATCCATAATCTTACTCCTTTTCTTTTTTTATTTTTGTAAATCCTTATTTCCTAAATGGGTTATAACTATTGTCTCCCTTAAATCTTGCACTAAAAAACTTTGTTAATAGTTGCCTTGTTCTTGGGTCTTTTCGGTCTATAGTTATAGTCACCGAATCAATGTCTTGCTTATTCATTTAAACACCTCCTTTCTCAATCAAAGCATCCGCTAAAAATATTTTTTCCAAACAAGATTGGCTGAAAATAATTTTAGAAAACACTTCTGTAGGAGTTTTCTCAATGTTAAGAAAAGTTCGTGGATTTATTTTTTGTTGTTTATCGTTACAATTTTCGGGGG
>BGZN01000149.1 GCA_003864455.1 Candidatus Termititenax aidoneus
CCAGCGCCAGCAATTGCTGATTGATCAACGCTCGTCCCATTCGGCCGTTGCCGTCACAAAAAGGATGAATAGTTTCAAATTCAGCGTGAAACCAAGCAATTTTATCCAAGAAATACAGTTTGTCGTCCGTCCGGTATTTTTCCACCAGTTTTTGCATCAGGCCGGAAGCAAAGCGCGGATTGGCGCCGACATGTCCGCCTACGCGTACCCATTCACCGCGGCGGCGGAATCGCCCAGCCCAGTCATCGTGTATGCCGGTCAATAATATTTTATGCCAAGACAGGATCAACTCTATGGTCAGCGGCTGGCGTGGTTTTTTTAAGAGATTTTCCATAATCTTGGCTAAATTTTTGGCTTCGTAAATCTCCCGAATATCGTGGTCTTTTTTAATTTTATTGTAGAACAAAATATCTTCCGTATCTCGGAGAGACAGAGTTGAGTTTTCAATAGCATTACTGTTATAAACCATCTCCGGTATTTCAGCTATGGCAATGTCAGACAGCCCCTGCTTATTTCCTCTGGCCGCTTTGTGGTATTTTGTTGTAAGTTTAGCAATTTTATTTTTGGTAATCTGATTAATCATAATTCTATTATAGCACACTTTACGTGAAAAGTAGTGATTTTTTACATATTTTCACGTAAACATTTTCAAAGCCGGCAGCGATTATCCTGCTGCCAGACCCGGCCTGTTTTAAGTTTACAAAAAAATAGCCATACTATAATATAGATTGGAGTCCAATTTAGATGAGGTACAAAAACTAAAAACCATGCGCGTCTTATCGGGAATACAGCCTTCCGGCATTTTGCATATCGGCAATTATCTGGGCATGATGCGCCAAATGGTGGAATTGCAGGCCGGACACGAGTTGTTTTGTTTCATCGCCGATCTGCACGCCATGACCTCGCTCAACCGCGGCGCTGACCTGCGCGCCAATACGCTCCAGGCCGCGCTGGATTTTTTGGCGCTGGGCATTGATCCCGAAAGATCGGTTTTTTGGGTGCAGTCCACCGTGCCGGAAATCAACGAATTGACCTGGTATTTGAGCAATGTTACGCCGGTCGGCCTGCTGGAGCGCTGTCATTCCTACAAAGACAAATTGGCCAAAGGCCTGCCGGCCAACGCCGGCCTGCTGAATTATCCGGCGCTGATGGCCGCGGACATACTCGCCGTGCAGAGCGACATCGTGCCGGTCGGCAAAGACCAGAAACAGCATCTTGAGGTCACGCGCGACATCGCTCTAAAATTCAATCATGAATTTGGCGAGACTTTCAAAATACCGGACGCGCTGATCAAAGAAGAAGTCGCCATTGTGCCCGGCACGGACGGCCAGAAAATGTCCAAATCTTACGGCAACACCATTGAGATTTTCGGCGAGGAAAAAGCCATACGCAAACAGGTAATGAATATAGTCACAGACTCCACGCCGCTGGAGCAGCCGAAAAATCCCGAGACCTGTAATGTCTTTGAAATTTATGCGCTGTTTGCCGCGCCGGAACAAAAAGCGGAAATGGCGCAAAAATACCGCGCTGGCGGTTTTGGTTACGGCGACGCCAAGAAAGCAACTTTTGCCCTGCTCTGGGAATATTTCCGGCCGTACCGCGAGCGGCGCGCCGAGCTGTCCCAAAATCTCGACGCCGTGCAAAAGATTTTGCAAAAAGGCACGGACAAAGCCCGCGTGGAAATAAGCAAAACTTTGCAAATTGTGCGGGAGAAAACAGGCGCGTTTTTATGAACATAATCCAGACTAATTTTCCCGGCCTGTGCATTATCGAGCCCAAAGTTTTCCCCGATGAGCGCGGTTTTTTTTACGAAAGCTACAATCAAAAAGCTCTAGCCGCGGCCGGTCTAAACACTGTCTTTGTACAGGACAATCATTCCCGTT
>BGZN01000150.1 GCA_003864455.1 Candidatus Termititenax aidoneus
TTAATGGTACAGAATTACAAAATGTCGGTGGCGGCCTTTTGTGGAATATTAGTCAATATCTGCAAGCATATGGTAATTATAGCCATAGTACTGATCCTGAAATTGAGGAAAAAGATAAAGTTACCCTCGGACTTAAACTTGCTGTAGGAAACTAAAAACCATGAAACTTTTAAATAAACTAAGACCCTCTTGTTTTGTCCTGTTTATACTGGCGGTCAGCTTTATACCGGTCAGTTTGCGGGCTGATGTGGCTTTACCAAATAACGTCAACGGCTTTGCCACGGTGGAGGGTTTTTCGGACTATTTTGAATCCGGCGGCGGGCATAGCCTGGCGCGGCACAATAATAATTTATATGCGGTTTTTTCTGACTATCCGGCCGCTAATACCAACCAGTTGATTTTCGCCAAATCCAACGACAACGGCGTAAACTGGACAAGCTGGCCTATAGATAAAACTAGCGGTGTGTCCACATATATAAGCGGAGCGTCTATTGCTGTTTCTTCTAATGGCTCTATTTATATAAGCTACTTGATTGGTACAAGCAATGTAAATGAACATAAGCTCAAGGTGCTAAAAACTACAAATGAAGGGCAGAGCTGGATTACAGCTAACGTATATAATGTTGCAGAAGAGGGGTTATATTCTGACCTCGTTATAAGTGAACAAGGTGTTATTGTTGTTGCTTTATCCAGAACAAATTGGGCTGGGAATGGTATAACGTCTATATATGTTTATACTAATACAGAAAGCAACTTTACATCCACATTTGTTGAGGAAGTAGGTGGTTTTAACTACGATACTAATCGTAACGGCGATACTCTTTATCTGTCTAAAGATAAGCAAGGAAATGTGTTTCTAGCAGCGGATTATCTTCACAATAGTAATTATAATAAAACCGTTCGTGTTTTTAAGCGCGCCACTAATGGCTCTTGGTCTCTATTTGCTCCGTCCAGCGGGGCGTATACCGGCCAACATCCCGCTATCGTTAATGATTCTTTGGGAAACTTGTATTTGGCCTATTCTGTAACTCCGAATGGCAGCGGCTCTATGGATTTGATGTACCGTAAATACAACGGCAGCGGAACAGAAATTGCATCTAACACATTATTATCGGCGCCCAAGATTTATACACCGCAAATCGGTCTGGCTGCCAATACCGATGCTCCGAATGATGTTATTCCGGTCATACAGTTTGTTTCCGGCAATAGCGGAGGCTCCGCCTACAATATAATGCAGATCAGCCAACAGTCCGATTCTATTTGGTCTGTTCCAACAGCGTCTATTACTTCCGGTAATCAAGCGGTGTTCTTACACATGCTGCCGGAAATTATTGACGACAAGCCGGATATGCTTTGGTATAACAATTTAAATAATAAAGTATATTTTAACCGCGCTCCGGATAAAATTTCTCCCTGGATTCCTTCAGCCCCTGTTGTTCGCTGGGCTGACCAGGGGCTAAACAGCGGCAGCACGCAAAAAGTTTCCGCTTCGATGACCGCTTTGCCGGCTAGATCCACGCAGGTGGCTTATGACTGGGACGGCTTCAGTATTGTGGACACAGCATACACTACAGCTATTGTAGACACTAAGACCAATGTTCACGACCGCCAGCAGGTCAGAGCGCGGATCAAGGCCAAAGACGCCGCTGGCAATGAGTCGCTTGATAGTCCTTATTCTGCTTATGTCTCTCTCCCCGACCGCACCTCACCCAGCGGCTCGGTCGTTATCAACTCCGACGGGCAGTACACTTCCAAAAATGCGGTGTCTCTGGCCTTAGCTTATGCCGACAGCACAAGTGGCACGGCAGGGCAGAGCGGCGTCAACGGCGTCAGTATCAATGGCAGCGCCTGGCTGACTATTTCCGGCGCGA
>BGZN01000151.1 GCA_003864455.1 Candidatus Termititenax aidoneus
CTACCCTCAGGGACGGAGAGCAGGCGCCGGGTTGCAGTATGAATCTCCAGGAAAAACTGGAAGTCGCCAGATATTTGGAACTCCTGGGGGTAGATGTGATAGAAGCCGGGTTTCCCGCCTCCAGCCCGGGGGATCTGGAATCGGTCAAGGCCATCGCGGGGATGATCAAAAACAGCGTGGTGGCGGGGCTCTGCCGGTGCCTGGAAAAGGACATGGCGGCGGCCAGGGAGGCCCTTGCCGCCGCCGCCAGCCCCCGCATCCATGTGTTCCTTGCCACTTCCCCGATCCACATGGAGTACAAGCTCAAGATGAGCCCCGACCAGGTTCTGGAACAGGCGGCGGCCTCGGTGCGGTACGCGAAAAAATTCTGCTCCGACGTGGAATTTTCCGCCGAGGACGCCAGCCGCAGTAACCGCGATTTTTTGGTCAGAGTATTTACGGCGGTCATCGACGCCGGAGCTACTGTCGTCAATGTGCCGGACACCAACGGTTACGCCATGCCCAGAGAATTTGGCGAGCTGATCGCCTATCTCCACAAAAATATTCCGAATATTCATCGAGCGGAAATCTCCGTGCACAATCACAATGATTTGGGTCTGGCCGTGGCCACTTCGCTGGCCGCAATCGAGAACGGCGCGGCACAGTGCGAAACCACGATCAATGGCATCGGCGAGCGCGCGGGAAATTGTTCTATGGAAGAGCTGGTCATGGCGCTCAAAGTGCGCCAGGATTATTACGGCAAAGACAAACAAACCCGGATCAACACCAAATTTATTTATCCGGCCAGCCGCCTGCTCACCTCGATCACCGGCGTGCAGGTGCAGCCCAACAAAGCCATTGTCGGCGCTAATGCTTTTGCGCACGAGTCCGGCGTGCATCAGGACGGCATTCTCAAGAAACGCGAGACCTATGAGATCATGCGCGCGGAGGACATCGGCCGCGCGGACAGTAAACTGGTGCTCGGTAAACACTCCGGCCGTCATGCGCTGGCTATCAAATTAAAAGAACTGGGCTATGCCGATTTGCAGGAGCACGAGATAAATAATATTTACCAAAAATTTAAAGTTCTCGCTGACAAGAAAAAAGAAATTACCGAATGGGATCTGGAAGCGTTGATTTCCGACGGCGTGAAGCAAACCGAGGCAGCGGCGTACACGCTGGACAAATTGCAGCTCCAGACCGGCAATACAGTACAGCCGACCGCCAAGCTGTCCGTGAAATATCAGGACAAAATTCTCCAGAGCACGCAGACCGGCAACGGCCCCGTGGACGCGATATTCAAAGCGATTGACGACATTATTCAACGCGGCGCGCTGGGTATTCATCTGCTGGATTATGTCGTGCACGCCGTTACCGAGGGTACGGACGCGCTGGGCAAAGTTACTGTGCGCATCAAGAAAAATCAAAAAACCTACACTGGCAACGGCGCGAACACCGATGTGCTTGTCGCGTCAGCCGAAGCTTATCTCAACGCTGTAAACAAATATTTGCTGCGGAGCGAATAAATGGCCAAAAAAAATACAAAGAAAAAATCTGCCAAAAAAATCAGCGGGATTAAAACCGCTAAAACAACTGTCGATCTGTCTTTAAACGGAATTAAAGAATTTATTAAATTTGCCGGGCAATTTCCGATCAGTAAATTATCCGCCGGTCAGACCGGCGCGCGCCTGACAGTTTATCAAAATCCGTCCACTCCTAAATTGAAAATAAACGCAGAGGGGAAAAGCCCGGCGGAGACCACGCCGGCAGAAACTCTGGTACAGATCAAGTCGGACAAAGTCGGCGTTTTTCACAGCGTCGAAAATCTTAAAATCGGCAGCAAAGTAAAGACCGGCGAGACTGTCGCCAAAATTTA
>BGZN01000152.1 GCA_003864455.1 Candidatus Termititenax aidoneus
GCGGATTGAGCGGCAATATCTGGAATATAAAAATAATTCCGGAGCGAAAAATACCGAAACATCTATCATTGCAAGAAACAAATAAATTGCTCGGCGGCATTTGCGGTGAGGATATTTTTACACTCCGCGACAAAGCAATGTATGAACTTATTTATGCCGCCGGATTAAAGACTGGCGAGGCTATGTCTCTGCGATCTGGCGACATAAATTTCACAGCGCAAACTGTAAAAGTGAACGGACATACGGCATTTTTTGGCGATGCGGCGGCCTCGGCATTATACAAATACACCCTGCGGCGCGCCGAGTTATTGCCAGAAAATAACCTGCTGTTTGTAAATTCTGCCGGTAAGCGGTTGAGCCGGCAAAGGTATTGCACACGATTAAAATGCTATGCAGTAAAGGCTGGAATATCAGAGGATAAGGCAACGCCGCAGGCTTTGCGTAATTCTCTGGCCGTACATCTGCTGGATAATGGCGCGGATATGAAGTCCGTGCAAAATATTATGCGTTATAAACAACCATGGCATATATTTCGCTATGCAGAAATGACGCCGAGTTTTTTAATGGGGGTAAAAGGATTAGCGGTTGCTTAAACCGGCGGTGTCTAGGGGGCAAGTGGAGCAGATCATCGATGATATTAAAGCAAACCCAGATGCGAAACAGGACACCATTTATTATATTGCCCTGCTCTATTATTCCGGTTTGCGAGCGACCGAAGCAATCGAATATAGCGGCGGCGATACGATAACCGGAAAAGGCGGACACGAGCGCCATATTTATGGCGCGGAATTTGTTAAACAGTATGAAAAATATAAGACCGGAAGCACAAACCGGCGCGCGCTTTGCAATAGAATAAAAAGAGCATCGAAGCGCGTGCTTGGGTTTTCTGTTTCGCCGCATCAGCTCCGACGAAGCCGCGCTACCGACTTATATCAAAAAACCGGTGATGGCGATATTAAAAAAATCCAAATCCTGCTTGGGCATAATAGTCCGGCAACGACGTTCCGCTATATTCTGTTTTCGGATACCGACACCGAAGCCAGCTATAGAAAGCATTTTATGCGGTAATATGCTATATTTATCCGCAGGAATACCATACTCGGCGCTTAAAAGGAGCGTTAAAGTATGGTATTTTCTTTTTTGGTGCGAAAATGAGCAAAATAAAAGGCGCATTTACGCACCAAATAGATTTACAGACCGTCCGCCTGCTGGCCGCCGTTGGCAAAACACAAACGGAAGCGGCCAAGTTTCTTGGCTGCTCCTTGAGGACATTCCTATATCGATTTTCAGAGAAAAAAATCGCCGACGCTTGGAAAAATGGGCGCGAGTTGTTTTATTCCATTAAAAAAACAGGGAACAGCGCGCCGGATATATTCAAGACTAAAAATTATGTGTCGCGGCGCATATCTAAAAATCCAGACGATGCTGTAAATATTTTTGCGACTGCTTTAATGATTATATATGAGGATAATTTTGGAAGTTTTGACGGTTTATCGTGGACTGATATTGCAAAGGGGCAAATCAAATATTTTTATAGGGGGTGCAGAAAATGAATTACGATAACCGCAACTATCGCAAGCACTCAAAGCGCAGCAATGCCCTGATAGAAAAATCCTTATCAGACAACGGCGCAGGCCGGTCGATAACCCTCGACTCCGAGGAGAACATCATTTGCGGCAACGGCGTGTACAAAGCTGCTGCGAAATTAAAAAGGGAGAAACAAAAATGAAAGACAAATTTTATTTGCGAATTGGCAAAAAAGAAAAAGGGTTTGTAGTAAAGGCGAGTGCCAGACCGATTTACGAAAGTTTAAGCACAAACCCGTATGC
>BGZN01000153.1 GCA_003864455.1 Candidatus Termititenax aidoneus
TCCGTCCATAAGAAATAGCAATCTCCTCGCCTTTCTCCACATCTTTGAGCAGGGCGGAAAAATGAGTTTTAGCTTCGGCTACCGGAAATGTTTTCATGTTGCCAATATAGCATACTTGGTCAAGTTGGTCAACTTAGCCAAGGTAGTCAAAATAACGCGGTGTTCGGCGTAATTGGCTTGAACCGCCCTGCTCAAAACCTCCCCATTATTTGAAAACATATCAAATTATTTGCGTGGTCAGAAAAAATTTGAAAATACTCGTCAAATCTCCCAAACCGGCACAGAGAGCGCATCCTGCCGGGGCAGAGCGATAGTCTGGCCATACAAACAAAGTACCGCGCCGGTGCCAATGTTCTTTTTGAATCGCTCCAGCGTTCTGAAATGCCGGACATCCCTGCTGTCCGGCGCGGCAGTTTTCTTGACTTCTATGGGATAAAGCGTCCGGTTCTTTTCAAGCACAAAATCGATCTCTTTCTGATCTTGATCGCGGTAAAAATAAATATTGGGGCTGTCGCCATTGTGCCAATAGCTTTTTAGAATCTCCGCAAAAACATAAGTCTCCAGAATAGCCCCGCTTTGCGCGCCGTTGCGCAGGCTGTCCGGGCTGTCCCAAGCGCAAAGATAGGCCGCCAGCCCGGTGTCTAGAAAATACAGTTTGGGGGTTTTCACCACGCGGCTGGTGAGATTGGAACTGTAAGGATACAGCAGCCGCACAATTCCTGATCTTTCCAGAACAGACAGCCAAAGCTTGGCCGTGCGGTTATCGATATGCACGTCCCGCGCCAAATCATTGTAATTCAAAAGCTGCCCAGTGCGCGCCGCCGCCGCCACTAAAAAATTATAAAAATTTATCGCGCTCTCGATATTATAAAAATCCTTCACATCACGCTCAATATAGGATTGAATATAAGAATCATAAAAAACTTTGCGGTCGGTGTTTTTGTTTGTCACCAGTTTGGGAAAGGAACCCTGCCAGATAAATTTGTATAATTCCGCCGGAGTTAGAGGAGCGCAGAGAGGATTTTTCCTAGTCAAACTGCGCGCGGGCAGAAAAGGCTTGCCGCCAAACGGTCTGGCAATTTTTTCTCGATAAGACAGCCCCAGCATATTGAGGATCGCCAAGCGCCCCGCCAGACTTTCCTGAATACCCTGCATCAGCCTGTATTTTTGCGAACCGGTTAGCCAGAATAAACCGTCCTTTTTTTGCTTATCCGCGTATATTTTAATGTAAGTAAAAAGCTCCGGCGCGTACTGCGCTTCATCGTAAACACACGGCGGCGGATTTTCCGCAATGAATCTTTCCGGGTCTCGCTTGGCCAAAGCCCGCGCGCGCAAATCGTCCAGAGAAACATATCTGCGTCCCGTCCCGGCCAACTGTTCCATTAGCCAAGATTTGCCTATTTGCCGCATACCGGTCAGTAAAAGGACCGGAAAACCTCTGGCAATTCGCTTAAGCGCAGGTTCAATGGTACGTCCTAATATTTTTTGGTATTTCGTGTAGTTTAACATATGTATGCTATTATACACGAAAAAAGCAGAAACACAAGAATACAGCTAAGCGCGGGTGGCGCATCCTAATATTTTTGGCATTTCGTGTAGTTTAACATATGTATGCTATTATACACGAAAAGAAAATAAATGCCCAATATAGCACACTTGGTCAAGTTGACCAGTATTTAGCAAAATCTCCGGGACAAAATAAAATTACTGACGATATATATGTATAAGTATAATTTCTATATTTACGGGTAATGTTTTATTGGCAAAAAGGAGCTGCTTTATGTATTTGAAATTTATATCTA
>BGZN01000154.1 GCA_003864455.1 Candidatus Termititenax aidoneus
TTCGCGCTAAAGTTGATACAGCAGGAAAAAGTCGCGGTCGTGCCCGGCAATGTTTTTGGCGCTGGCGGCGAGGGTTTTGTGCGCTGCTGCTACGCGACGGAGATTTCCCTGCTCAAAGAAGCTCTGGCTAGAATAGCGAGGTTTGTCAAAAATGAGCGACTTTAATGGATTTGACGATTTGGATTTGCCGCCGGAACTGCGCAGTTTTTTGAATCAGATTTTTGGGCAGCGGCGGCCGGACCGCATTTTTGATTATTTTTCCAACACGGCCAACCGTGTGCTGTACTTGGCCGCCGAGGAAGTGCGCCGGCTGGGGCACAAGGCCATTGACACCGAACATTTGCTGCTGGGCTTGATAAAATCCGAAAGCAGCACCACGCAAACACTCAAAGATATGGGACTGGATCTGGTCAAAGTATTTTCCGATGTGGAGATTTTAGTCGGCCAGAGCAATAACAAAATTCCGGCCAACCGGCCGATCCTGCTCACGCCGCGCGCCAAAAAAGCGCTGGAGCTGGCTTATCAGACGGCCGCGCAGCTTGGCTACAAATATGTCGGGCCGGAGCATATTTTGCTCGGGCTGCTGCGCGAAAACGAAGGCCTGGCCGCGCAGGTTTTGCATAAAAATAACATTACTCTGGAGTCCGCGGTCAAGGCGGTCAATGACCGTTTCGGCGACCGCAAAACTCGCAAGTCCAAAAATATTGACGAGTCTTATTTTCAAAACGCGCCGGCGGAGGAGCGCACGGCCTTGACGACTTTTGGCCGCGACCTGACCGCGCTGGCTTATCAGGCGCGGCTTGACCCGGTTATCGGCCGTGAAAAAGAAATCGACCGCATGATTCGTATTCTCTCCCGCCGCACCAAAAACAATCCGGTGCTGATTGGCGATCCGGGCGTGGGCAAGACCGCTATTGTGGAAGGTCTCGCGCAGAGAATTGTCGGCGGCGAAGTGCCGGAAACTTTGCAGCAAAAACGGGTTATTGAACTGGATCTGGCCGGCATGATTGCCGGCACGAAGCACCGCGGCGAATTTGAGGAACGGATCAAGGCTGTCATGGAAGAGATACGCAGCGCAAATGACCGCGTGGTGGTTTTCATTGACGAGATTCACAATCTGGTCGGCGCCGGCTCCGCCGAGGGCGCGATGGACGCGGCCAATATTTTGAAGCCGGCGCTGTCCCGCGGCGAGCTGCAGTGTATCGGCGCGACGACTCTGGACGAGTACCGCAAATATATCGAAAAAGATTCCGCGCTGGAACGGCGTTTTCAGCCGATACGCGTCGATCAGCCGGGTGTCGAGGACACTATCGAGATACTCAAAGGTTTGCGTTACCGCTACGAGGCGCATCACCGCGTGCAAATCACGGACGCCGCGATACTGGCCGCGGTCAATATGTCCATGCGCTATATCACCGAGCGATTTTTGCCGGACAAAGCGATTGACGTCGTCGATGAGGCCGCGGCCAAAGTGCGTCTGGCTTCTATTTCTCTGCCGCCGGAAATTCAAAAACTCAAAAAAGAACTGGAGCTGCTCAAAAAAGAGCAAGCGTCGATCACGCAGGTGGCGGATAAGGCCAAGCTGGAGCGAATCAACAATCGCCGCGCGGACGTGGAAAATATTTTGGCGGAGAAAACCGCCGAGTGGAGAGCGTCGCACGGCTCGACCACCGTCGCGGTGACCGAAGCGGATATCGCCGGCATTATCGCCGACTGGACGGGCATACCGGCCGCGCGCCTGGAGCAGAAGGAATCCGAAAGACTTCTGCAAATGGAAGCCGAGCTGCACAAACG
>BGZN01000155.1 GCA_003864455.1 Candidatus Termititenax aidoneus
TTGGAAGCTGATGAACACGAAATATCAATTCGCGGAATGTATAGGTTTTATGCGAGCCATTTTTTCGCGGATATATTGCGTGATCCAAATGTTAATTTTAATTATCGAAATTATATTCTTGGTCAAATCGATTTAAGCAAATATGACGCGGCAGTATGCGATGAATATTTTTCCAAATACGGAAACCTAACTGTACACTACCGCGATACTAGTGACGTAACTTTAGACAACGACAATTTTGATCTGACCAAGCTCGTGCAGATCATCGGACTTATCAAAGACGATTGCGATATGATGATTATCGATCATTTGCACTATTTTGATCTCAATGAGGCAAAGCCCGAAAATTCCGAACTCACAAATATCATGAAGACAATTCGCCGAATGAATTTAATGCACAAATTTCCGATCATCGCTATTGCGCATTTGAGAAAAAAGACTGACAAACAGCAAATTATTCCGGATAACGATTCGTACATGGGAACATCGAATATCCCCAAAATCGCTAAAACCAATATCGTTTTTTCCAAAGATTACGAGCATCAATTCGACAAGCAGTATTTATTCGGCACATTTTGCCGTGTACTCAAAGCACGTGCTGGTGGCGCAAGCAACATGCTGGCACGGCTCTGGTTCGATTCTAAGTTAAGCCGTTACCGCAGCAATTACGACCTATGCCGTGTCGATTATTTTGGACACAAGATAACTGACATCGATCTACTGGCAACTCCAGATTGGGCGAAAAGCTGCAAGAAGCTGGACATTGCCGCACTGACCGCACCGCCATTTTGAGCAAAGGAGAAAACATGAAACAGCAACAAGACCAAGACCCAACGCTCGAATACAAAACGGAGTACAACGCTTTGCTGGAACGCGAGAAAAAAGCCGAAGCGTATCTCAACAACGAAAGTATTCCGCTGGATGAGCGAATGTCATGGTCACAAACGTACAACGATATCTGCAAACGTCTTGGTTGGCTATTACAGCAAATCGGCAGATATACACCAGATGAAATTTCATTTGGTTTTAAGTCACCTATCCAGGGCGGATTGTTTGTGGGAGTTAAACCGGAGGAGGTGATTGCATGAACAGAGAAAATCGCCTTGCAAAACTTTTGCAAGGATTTATGGATTCGGTGGTCGATGCCACTACAAAAGGCATCAGTATCCCAGCGGAAATAAACCGAGCTTTCGTCAAATCCTATGGGGCACTGAGAAAGCTCGGTTACGAGGAAGAAGTTTATGTCAAAAAATAAAAAAGGAGAAATTATGTCGAAAGCAACAGTGCAAAATATCGAAACGAAACTCGAGGGAATTTCATTGGAGGCAGTGGACAAGTCAGTGGTTGAACTGACTACAGCGATTTTTGATTGTGTAATCAAGAGCGAGGGCTGGCAGAATATTTTAGATGATTTCGGTAAAACGTTGATCGCTCATGCCGATAATCCGTTGCTGAATGGCAGCATGTTCACGGACAAGCAAAAAGATGCAATCGAACATTCGTTGCCGGCCGTATTGGAATCTGTGAAAGCAAAATATATTGCTAGTGTTAAAACTGATGAGCGGTCGCAAAAGATTGCCGATCTGATTTCGCACAACGTCCGAAAAATCGCCGAAAAAGTTCTGGCCAGTATCGGCGCAGAAATTAATCGCGGTGCGATTATTAACTGCTGGGCGGTTGCTGCGGATGCCAAGAATGAGGATTTTGACCAGATAACTTTACGCAAAAGCAAAGAGGCTGGCGATATCACTATACCGACACAATGCATTTTGTTCAGTACA
>BGZN01000156.1 GCA_003864455.1 Candidatus Termititenax aidoneus
ATAATTCACGCATGAAAATATTTTAATGGAATTATCCGATGGCGTACATTATTTTTTAACAAAATTGATATACTGCCGGTTGATAGCGTCGACGATGTCGCCGGCCGCAGCGGTTTTGTCCGCAATGTTTGGCTGAGCTTTGGCCGCGCTCTTTTCTTTATTGAGTTTTTCCAGCAGCTGAGGATATTTTTTTTGCACCAGTTCGGCTTTGTTGCCGCTAACTTTTTTCAACGCTTCGTCGATTTCCTTTTTTAGCGCGTGATGCGTGTTGTGGCGGTAGGCTTGAATATGGCCGGTAACGTAAAGTATTTTGACAATAATTTTCAGCGAGGCGACTGTGGTCAGGCTATGGGAAAACATAGATTCGATCAGCGCGCGGCCGATTTCGGGATTGTTCTCCGTTTTGAGGTCGCGCAAAATGTACGCCGCGATGTCTTTGCCGGCGTTAAAAGACTCACGGAAAATCAGGCCAAAATCCTGCAAATATTTTTGATACTGTTTATTGGCCGCGGTCGATTCGAGAAGATAGCTTTTGTCCATGGGAAATGTATACCCAGAAATCGCCTGTTTTATACTATAATTAATCGATGTTGTTTCGGGTTTGTTTGCCGCTGGAGGCGGCGCTGCGGATTGGCGGCGAAGATTTTGTTTATCTGACCAAGGTTCTGCGTTTGCAGCCTGGCGGTTTTTTTGAGTCCGTGCAGGAGCAGCGCATCGGCGTGTATCAAATAGAGCGCCGAGAAAAAAATTTCTTGACCGCAAAGCTGCAGGAAGAATATGCGGAAAATAACGAGCCGCCGCAAAAACTGCATTTAGTTCTGCCGCTGCTGAAAAGCGACAAAATGGCTTATCTGCTGCAAAAGGCGACAGAAATAGGCGTTTACAAATTTTGGCTGTACGAGCCGGAAAACTCACCGGCGCATTTTGCGGAGACTAAATTGGAACGCTGGCAGAAAATTATCGTATCGGCGCTGTGCCAGTCGCGGCGTAATCATTTGCCGGAGATAGAAAAAATCGAACTGACGGAATTAGCAGGCAAATTTCAAAATATTTATTACGCGCATCCGGCCGCGGAGAAAAAATGGCCGGACTTTGCGGACAATTCCGCGCTGGTCATCGGGGCGGAGTCCGGTTTCGCGCCGGCGGAATTAAATTATCTGGCGGTCAATGCTCAGGCTTTTGCGCTGGGCGGACGCATTCTGCGCGCCGAAACCGCGGCAGTGGCTTTGGCGGCGCGGATTTTGTTGTAATTTTAATATTTAGTCAGGAAATCTTTGCACTGGATCGGCTAAAATAATCCCGTCTTTTACGGCCAGCGGCTGCGCCCGATAAATTTGGCCGCTTTCCACTTTTGCCGTAAATTTTACCGGCGCATATTCGGAACTAAAGCCGCCGCTGCTGTTTTCCGCGAGGACCAGCAATTCTTTTTGTTTTTGTAAAAAATCTTTTCTTAATTTTTGGCGCAGCTTTTCCAACCTGGCAATAAATGCCTTTTGCTCTTTATCCGGGCAGGTTTGGGTCAAACTAGCGGCGGCGGTCTGCGGCCGCGGCGAATAGGGGAAAATATGCAAATCATGAAAACCAATCTTTTGAATGAAATCATAAGTCTCTTGAAAAGTTTCTTTGGTCTCGCTGGGGAAACCAACGATAATATCGGTGGTCAGGCCGAAATCCGCGCCGCAAATCCGGCGCGCGCGGGCAATAAGTTTTTGATATTCCGCGGCGCTGTATTTTCTGCGCATCAATTTCAGGATTTTGTCCGAGCTGGACT
>BGZN01000157.1 GCA_003864455.1 Candidatus Termititenax aidoneus
GATACTTGTTTAATAGAAACATTGGTCTGAGTTTTTCTACATGATCGCTGGCTGAAAAATCTTTGACTTGATAGGAACAAAATCCGGCCACTGCGCTATCTATAACCAGAACATTGCCTTTTTCCGTAGAATAATTATAATAACCCGCGACCGCATTATCTACCGCTTGCGTAGTAATGTAAGGAAACTCGCCTGCTCCATATTCTTCTAAATCGCGGATTTTTGTGGTTTTGGTCCCAGATACATCAAACAAATCGCCAATTTTGAATTTTCGCCAGGTATTTATCTTTAGCGGTAATTCCTGCCGTTTGATTCTTGTTTTTGTCGGCGAATAATCTATCTGATAATTTCTGGCCCAGCGCGGAAGCGGCGGAAGATTTATATTTTTCAGCGTTTTATTTGCTTGCCGCCCATAGGAATAACGGTAGGCGTTCATTTTAATACAGTGGCAGTAAAACAACTTTTCTGCCAAACGCATTTTCTTTTTCGGAATTAATGCCATAACATGAAATCCTGTATAAAAAGGCGCATTTTGCACGAAAGACGACAACACGCTCCCGCCTAAAGCAACGGATATTGCGCCCGCAGGAAAAGGCCGTACAGCATCAATCGTCTTTACGCGTGCAACAACGCCATTGTTTTCCGCCGTCCGTGCCACAAAGCGGACAAACGAAGCCGGATCAACACTCATATTGATAAGCTCAAAACTATGTCCTTGAGACAAATCAAAAAGTTCATCGATTTTCATCTACTCCCAGCTTTCACAAGGTAAGCTAAATAATTCCGCACTGACTTTTCAAAATCCGCCTGCGTCAGCACGGTGTAATCTGTTTCCATATACGCCTCGCAAAGCCATTCATCGTCCCAATTGACCGCTTTTTTAGCAGTCAGCCCTTCTTTGACGACGCGCTCACGGTAAAGCTCCAGCCATTCTTTTTTTATTTTTTCCCAGCGGTTAAATTTATCAATGCGTCCCAATTTTTTGGCTTTAATAAAACCATCGTCTTTATAATAACCAAAAAATGTCTGTTTGGCTGGGTCGTGCGGCTTATGCGCTTCCCAGACCATCACACAGACATTCGTACTGGCGTTGTTCGCGTAAAAAATATCATCGGGCATGGAAAATACTGCTTGTAGGGTATGCTTCTTAAATAATCGTTCGCGGACTTCTTTATATTTTGTACCGATGGCGCAGGACATCGGCACCACCGCCACGCCTACGCCGCCAACAGTTAAAATTTCTAATAGGCTCTCGACAAACTCCAATTCTGAATGATCTTCTTGCGAATACGGCGGATTGATCAGACCTTTATCGATCTGCTTGTTTTTTAACTCTGTGCCAATGTTCGATTGGAAACAATCGCCATAAATAATGTTCGACTTGCCATCGCCGCGCACGATCATATTAGCAATCGTCAGAGCATAAATGTCATCGTCAAGCTCCACGCCGAAAAGTGAATGTCTACGGATCCTTTCGATGTCTTTACCGCTCGCGCCTTTAAACATCTTGCTCATAGCCGTTACTAAAAATGCGCCGGAGCCACAGCAAATATCTACAACCTTGCTGTTTTTATTGACTTCCGCCAGTTCGCACATAAAATCGGTTAAATGCTGCGGCGTCAAAACAATGCCCAATCCGCTGCCGTCTCCGCCGCTGTACTTGACAAATTCATGATAGAAAATACCCAGCGCATCAATGGTGTTATCGGCGTAATTCATCATCGGTTTGATTTTTTTATCAAGCTCTGTGA
>BGZN01000158.1 GCA_003864455.1 Candidatus Termititenax aidoneus
TTTGAATATAGGCCGGAAATATTAATCTTAAATGGAATAATACCCGACCCCGAAAAATCAAAATGGTGGAATTGGCAGGATTAAGAAATAATTACCTTGCGTCATTAAAAACTATATCAATATAAATCTGCCGCCCGACCGCCGCCGCTCAATTATGGGCAATAAGCGAAAAGCTGACAGGAATAAAGTTTGAAATATAAAAATGGAGTATGCCCCACATCGCATAACAGGTTTGTTTACGCTACGCCGCCACAGTCGGAACAAATGAATGAAAAATGCTTGACATTTCATGCAAGCCGGGTTAAGCTATATTCGAGAGGTAAACCTTATGGCTATTCTGCAAGTGCGGGACATTGACGACAGGCTGTATGACTCACTTAAACAAAAGGCGCAAAGCGATAATAGGTCTATCAGCCAGGAAGTCGTGGTTATTTTAGAAACGTATCTGGCCAATCCGTCTGCAGACAATACAAATCCGACACAAGAATTTCTGAAATTGTCTTGGGCCGATACTAGAGATGCCGACGAAATAATTACCGCCATTAGGAAAGATAGAAAAAACAAAAAATCCTTTGGAGAATATAACGGTGTATTTGCTGGATACTAATATAATTATTTACAGTTTAAAAAACGATAAAAATGTTCAAGCCAAATTTACAGAATATGCAAAGATACCCAAATGCATCTCCATAATAACTTACGGTGAATTACTATACGGTGCCCAAAAATCGGAGCAAGCGGAAAAGAACTGCGCCAAAGTATATCGGATTAGGAATTTATTTCCAGTTATACCGATTGATTTACCGATAATCGAAACGTTCAGCGGGTTAAAATCAAATTACAGTAAACTCGGCATAACTATAGATGACTTTGATTTATTAATCGCGGCCACGGCTTTAACGCACAATCAAACGCTGGTGACAAATAACACCAAACATTTTGCGAAGATAAAAGAATTAAAAACAGAAAACTGGAAATAAAAAATGCACTACCTCGCTCTGCTGCGCGGAATTAATGTCGGCGGAAATAGCAGGAAATAATAAAGACAGACAATGCCGCTCTTGATTAAATATCAAAAAAATGATAATATTTAGATATAAGAAACATGCGGAGGGACAAGATGCCGGTCATACGGAAAAGCGCGGATTTACGCAACAAATACGCTGAGATTTCCAATTTTTGCCACAGTTACCGCGAGCCGATATTCATAACCAAAAATGGCCAAGGCGATTTGGCTGTCATGAGCCTGGAAACTTATGAAGCGCTGGCCGGAGGCAATGAATTGTTTAAACTAATTCAAGAAGGAATTGATGATATAGAAAACGGTCGGACATTAACGGAAAAAGAAATTCTCAAAAACATGGACAAAGCCCTGAAAAAATAATGTTTGAATTAGTCTTTTCCGCCAAAATAAATAAGGACATACTTCTCTCCATAAATTACATCAAAGACATGTTAAAGGCGGCAAGAGCCGCTGAAAATCACGCGGCGGAATTAAAAAAGCAGTACAATAAACTAAAAGAAAATCCCCTAATCCGGCCGCTGGTACGGAATAAATATTTAGCGGCCAAAGGCCTGCGCTTTATCAAAGTAAAAAATTATATCTTAATATACAAAGTCGATGAGAAGGCCAAAAAAGTATTTTTATACAGATTTATGTATGGCCGGAGAGACTGGCTAAATATTTTGACGAATGAACTGAGCAGGGAATAAATGGCGGAGCAT
>BGZN01000159.1 GCA_003864455.1 Candidatus Termititenax aidoneus
TTTTAGGCGGTCAGCATCAGGCACAGTACGCAGGGTAAAAACTCGCGCCGAGTTTAGGCCGGCCAGAGGCGGAATTATCGGCGCGGCGCCCGGCGACAAAATAAGCCGGTCATAGTTTTCCGTATATTCCGCACCGTTCTTTTTTATTTTAAGTGCTTTAGCCAAACGGTCTATAGAAATCGCTTCCTCACCAGTGCGTACTTCGATGTTAAAACGCTCCGCAAAACTCTGCGGCGTTTGCAAAATCAAGCGTTCCCTGGCAGAGATGTCACCGCCGATGTAATAAGGCAGACCGCAATTGGCAAAAGAAATATATTCTCCTCGCTCCAGGAGAATAATCCGCGCTGTCTCATCTAGCCGGCGCAGGCGCGCCGCTGCGGAAGCTCCGCCAGCCACGCCGCCCACAATTATTATTTTTTGACCTGCTGCCTTATTCTGCATGACCTCAACTCGCTTTTTTCTCCCGGCGGAAACACATAAACCAATCCAGACAATACTGATCTTTGGTCTGATTGTCCATTCGGTCTTTGGCCACACCGCAGCTGCCTGCCGTGGGTACAATCACGTCGTCACCGGGACGCCAATCCGCCGGAGTGGCGACCGCGTCTTTATCGGCTTTTTGCAGAGCCAGCAAAGCCCGTTTGATCTCGTCAAAATTACGGCCGGTCGAAAGCGGATAATAAATAATCAGCCGGATTTTGCCTTCCGGATCGATAATAAATACCGCGCGCACCGCCTGGGTCGTGGATTGTCCGGGCTGAACCATGCCGTATTTGCCGGCAACTTCCATGCGGATATCCTCAATCAGCGGAAATTTCACTTCAATATGTTTCTTATCTTTCCATTCCAGTTCCTGTATTTTGCGCAGCCAGGCTATATGGGAATAAAGAGAGTCTACGGAAATGCCGACCAACTCTGTATTTAACGCTTTGAATTCTGCGGCCATCGAAGCAAAAGTCATAAATTCTGTGGTACAGACCGGAGTAAAATCCGCCGGATGGGAAAACAGGATTACCCATTTGTCTTTATAATCCGCCGGAAAATTAATATCACCTTGTGTAGTTTTGGCTTTAAAACTAGGCGCCTTGTCGCCGATCAAAGGCATTCTTGGATTTTCTAATTCACTCATTTTATTTTCCTCCTTTACACTTTTTCCAACACATTTACTGCTGATTTATATAATATAAAAATCCACCTCCTCAATATTATTTTTCAGCCTTAAATAACGTTATAGTTATTTCGACCTGGGCGCGTCAAGACACTAAAATATTAGAAAGTAACTCGGCCATACTTTACAGATTATAAAAAACTATCAAAAACCACGGTGTTATCTGTACTTTTATCTGGACTTTTTTGCCGGATAATAATACTGCCCCCTCTCTATCCGCTCAGATTTTTTGAAACAATTTTTTAGACTTTATATCGTTAAAAATATCCGAAAAGACGGAGAAGCCTAGTTTATGTGTGAGCGTGTCCAACCCTGCGCCGTAAAGCATGGCAAAGTTCATGTTCTCAGTATGCCGGCGTTGCGGACCGTCCGGCTTCTCGTGTTAAAATGTTTCCGTGATTACTAAAAAATTCTCATACGTCATTATTGCCTTGCTGTTTCTGTCCGTATGCTTTTCCGCGCCTGCCAAAACTTACGGCAGTGTTACGGTCAGCCGTGTAGTGTCCGTCTATGACGGCGATACAATCACGGTAGATATTGACGGCTATCC
>BGZN01000160.1 GCA_003864455.1 Candidatus Termititenax aidoneus
ATTTTTGCAGGAGAATATTTTTGAGACTGTAGGTCAACTCGGCGCGGCCGATCAAAATCGTATTCTGGCCGCTGGCTTCGCTGACCGCTATATCATTCAAAATCACACGATTGTATAAATTGCCGCGCAGTTCGCCGATCGTTACATTTTTGGAGAGCAGAGCGCCCAGCTGCCCCTCCAGCAGCGGTTTTAAGTACCGGCGCACATCCAGCGGATTGGCAAACAGCGCCGCCCACAGCAAGAAAAACAAGCAAAAATAGCGCCAGCGCAGCATGCCGAATACTAACAAATTTTCTGCTAAAATACTCTTTATGCGCCTGTTCAAACGTCTGGATTTTTGGCTGATTGCCGGATTTATTCTGGCCTTCTTTTTTATTTTGCCTTTCGTGCCGGTCATCGACGGAGACACTTTTTATTATCTCGGCAAAGCGCGGCGGATACTGGCCACCGGCGATTTGTTTAACAGCCAGACCCTGACGACCAAGCCGGTGCTGGGCATGTGGTTTATGGCTTTGAGTTTAAAAATCTGCGGCCTCAATCTTTTTGGCGTATATCTCTGGCACACGCTTTTTGCGGCAGGCTCGCTCTGGCTACTCTACCGCTTCACCAGCCGGCATTTCGACCGGCAGACCGCTCTGTGCTCCTCGGCAATTTTGCTCACTTCTCTAATGTTTTTTTATCAAACAGCCTCACCCATGCTGGATATACCAATGTTATTTTTTCTGCTGCTCGGACAGATTTTAGTTTTAGAATATTTACAAACCGAGCAGCCGCGGCATCTTTACGGGCTGGGTCTGGCGGCAGGACTGGGCTTTTTGACCAAAGGCTTATTGCCGGCGGCTTTGCCTTTTTTGACTGCCGGAGTGTATCTGGCGGCAACCTGGCGGCAACGGGTCTGGCGCGCAGGATTAGGACGGCAGTTCGGACGGCTGGCCGTAACTGGAATTATTTTTCTGGCGATTTGTTCTGTCTGGCTCATTCCGCAATTTCAAAATCACGGCGCGAAATTCGGCGCGGCGTTGTACAGCGAAAACATCGAAAGATTTTTTCACCCTATCGACGAGACCGGCGGCTACCGCGAAGTGTCTTCCGGTGTGCAGGTCGATCCGCATCTGAATATTCTCTATCTCTGGCTGGGTTTTCTGCCATGGAGTCCGCTAATCATTCCGGCTGTTCACGCCGCTTACAAAAATAAATATTTTGGCCGCCGGCCGGAAATTTTATTTATGCTTTGCTGGTTTTTTCTGGCGCTTTTTTTAACTTCCGTTTCCGGACATTACAAAGGCCCGCGTTATTTACTGCCGCTCTTTCCGCCTTTGAGCATTTTGTGCGGCGCATTTTTAACTTCGTCCGCTGGAAATAAATATACCAGGCTTATTTCTCTTTCTTTTTTCTGGACGGGATTTGTTTTTGCTGGACTGGCTCTGTCCCTGCCGTTCATTAAATATACGCACGGCGAGGAAGTCTATTTGCCGGTGGTCTTGCCATTCCTGATTTGTTTTACAATTTGCTTGTTCAGTTTGGCGGGGCTGTCACGCAAAAACAGCGGCTGGCAATTTACAGTTTACGGCGCGCTAATCAGTTACATTATTTTATTCACCGGCGCGGCGGCGTTTTTACCCGGCGTGCATTTTCCGGAAAGATACGCCGCTCCGCAGACCAGGATATTAAAATAATATGCTGTATCCTCTGGCTATTGCTTCCGAAGA
>BGZN01000161.1 GCA_003864455.1 Candidatus Termititenax aidoneus
GCAATATGACACGGGGCGGTGAGGATTTGTGCGGCCAGCGCGGTGGTAATTCCCCCGTAACCGGCCGGACCGATATTTAATTTATTAATTTCCTGTAAAATTTCTTTTTCCAGAGCGGCGTAATTTTGGTCAGGATGCGCGCTGCCGATCTCGCGGAGCAGGGCTTTTTTGGCCAGCAGAGGGGCTGTGTCAAAAGTTCCGCCCAAACCAATGCCGAGTATCAACGGCGGACAGGGCGCTGAGCCGGCTTTTTGCACAATCTCGACAACTTTTTTCACAATTTCATTTTTGTCCGCGGTCGGGCGAAGCATATACAGCGCGGATTTATTTTCCGCGCCGCCGCCTTTGGCCAGCAAGTTAATTTTGAGCGTGTCTCCCGCCGCGATCTCGGTATGGATCACAGCGGGTGTATTGTCCTGCGTGTTTACGCGGTCGAGCGGATCACGCACTATCGATTTACGCAGGGACTGATAGCCGCGCGCGACGCCGGATTGAATAGCCTCATTTAAATTTCCGCTAATGCGTACCTCCTGCCCAACTTCCAAAAAAACCACGCACGTGCCGGTGTCCTGGCAAAGCGGCAGCCCGTCCGCGCGCGCGATTTGCGCGTTTTGCAGAAGTTTTTGCAATACGGAGCGTCCGGCGGCGGAAGTTTCTTTTTGCTCCGCTTCCCGCAGCGTGCGCTCGACATCCGGCGGCAGATGGAGATTTATATCCACAATAGCGGCGGCAATTTTTGCGGTGATCAATTCGGCGGCGATGGAGCGCATGAAGAAATTATAACAGATGATTGACAGCGTCAAAGGCAAGTTGTTAAATTGAAATTCTTAAAGGCTTTAATCAGAAGGTTTACGAAAGGAGGCTTTATGGCGCACATTATTTCCGAGGACTGTATTGCCTGCGGCTCTTGCGCTGGCGAGTGCCCCGAACAAGCTATCAGCGAGGGCGACGGCAAATACGAAATTGACGCGACCCGTTGCATTGACTGCGGCGCTTGCACCGGTGTTTGTCCGGTGGAGGCTATTTCCGCGCCGTCCGTGCCGGAAAACTAACTTTAGCTTATGCGTTTGGCTAAAATATTATTTGCCGCGCTCGGCTGTTTTTGTTTGCTCGGCTGCGTACAGCGGCCGGCGATCAATTACAAAGATTGCATGGTCAAGTTAAATGACCTGCAGTCTGCCAGCGCGAAAGTTAATTTTTCTGTGAGCAATCCTAATATTTTCCCGCTGTACGGCAAAGTGAGTTACACGCTGTTTGTGCAGGAAAAAGAACTAACGGCTGGACAGACAGATACTATCGAAGCGGAAGCAAATACGGACACGGACTTTGTTTTAGAACAGCACATTGATTTCAATAAGATTTTCAATTCGGCGGCAGACCTCGTCAAAGCGGTACTCGATGGACAGGAATCGGTGCAGTTGCGTTTGACCGGCCACTGTGATTTAAATGCCGTGTTGTTTTTTAAGGATTCTATCCCTTTTGACCAGACTGTGGAAATCCCTTTGCCATCGCGCGCGCAGGTCGAGGCGGAATTACGCAAAAACATTCAGCAAAACTTGCAGCAGAATTTAAATAATCTCGGCGGACTTTTGCAAAAGCTTTAACTCCGCTTCAATCTTACGCCAAATTTCTGTGCCAAAAAACGCATGTGTTTATCGGTGGAAAATAAAACCAGGCCGTTTTGCCGGGCGTTCTGTGCGATGACTAT
>BGZN01000162.1 GCA_003864455.1 Candidatus Termititenax aidoneus
AAAGAACTCTGGTAAAAGTAAATAAAAATATTGCGCTGCTGAAAGAAGGACTGAAAAAATTCACGGCCATACCGCAGGTCAAACAGGCGCGGCAATGCGGAATGATCGCCGCGCTGGAATTGCCGGAATATGCTTACAAAGAAAAAATCGGTTACCGCATCTGCGCGCAGGCCAGGCAGCACGGACTGCTAATCAGGCCTTTGGGCAACAACATTGTCATTATGCCGCCGCTTTCCACCACGCCCGGAGAATTAAAATGGCTGCTCAACGTAATCTATAAATCTATTCAAGAAGTTGTGGGCTCGGCTACACTCACCAACCGCAACACGGACACTGACTGTAAGCCCGCTAGGGTGCGAAGTCGAAGTGTCCGATGAAAAAATGTTATTTCATCACCGGCACGGACACCGGTGTCGGCAAAACTATCGCCACAGCAGTATTGGCCAGAACCTTTCCCCATTGCGGAGTCTGCAAACCAATACAGACCGGTTATCCGCAGGATCAAGATTTGCTTTTTGTGCAAAAACAGGCCGGACTAAAAACCGCGCAAATCTACAATCCTCTGCATTTCACCAAACCGCTGGCGCCGCAGCAGGCCGCGCGGGAAGACAAATTGCCGCCGATAAACACCAGAAAATTGGTGAAAAATATCTTGGATTTTTGCGCCCAATTTGAAGTCAGTTTTATTGAAGGCGCCGGCGGCTTGTATGTGCCGATAAGCGAAAAATATTTCATGCTTGATCTGTTAAAAGACCTAAAAGCCGAAACGATTTTAGTTTGCCGCGCCAGTCTGGGGACAATCAATCACGCTTTGCTCTCTATTGCAGCTCTACGCCAAAAACGCGTCAAAATAAAAGGCCTGATTTTTAATCAAACCGCGCCGCCGGATATTTCCGCACCGGAAAATCCGCAAATCATTCAAAAGATAAGCGGCTTGCCGGTTTTAGGGATTTTTCCTTATCAGAAAAAACTAAATCTGACAAAATTATTTGTAAGTGTTAGCGAAGTTAAGTGCGCCGTAGGCCAATAGAAGCCGCTACGCGCGGAGGTATAAATATTCGCTCAATCGCTAAATTACCAAATCCCGCTCGCGGCATTCCGAAGTTTTGTAAAAACGAATTTTAGGAAATTGCTCACGCAGGAATTTCACTTCCCAAACACCTTTGAATAAAAAAACCGGCTTGTCATCGGTGTCCTGCATAACGCGCAGCGGCTTGTCGGACTGAAATTCTTTGAGGTATTTTTCCTCGTCCGCGGCAATCCAGTAAGCAAAAGCCGCGTCGTAAACCTGATAGTCGCATTGCGCGCCGTATTCGTTTTCCAGACGGAAACGCACGACATCAAACTGCAGTTCGCCGACCGCGCCCAGCACCAGTTTTTGGTCGAGCAGTCCCCTGAATAACTGCACCGCGCCCTCTTCCGACAATTGCCGCAGGCCTTTTTGCAGCTGCTTGGACTTCAAAGGATTACGGTTGATGACCAGACGGAAAATTTCCGGCGCAAAACTAGGAATACCGCTAAAATTAAGCGCCTCGCCTTCGCTGAAAGTATCGCCGATTTTGAGCGCGCCGGTGTCGTGAATACCGATAATATCACCGGCATAGGCCGCTTCGGTGACGGCGCGCGCCTGCGCCATAAAGGTCAGCGGATTGGCGACTTTAAATTCTCTTTTTTCACGCAC
>BGZN01000163.1 GCA_003864455.1 Candidatus Termititenax aidoneus
CCGGAAGAAGGAGCGCTCGTTTACGACAACAACTTGACTGTAACCGGCCGCGCGCAAAACAGCTCGACAGTTGCGCTCGGAGTTGATCCGCTGGCGGTAGGCGAGGACGGCCTGTTTTCCGGCATTTTCAATGTTCCCAAGTCCGGCCGCAATCAGCTCACGGTTACGGCGCGCGACGCCGCGGGCGCTCAAGTTTCGCAGACAGTCAATTTTGTAAAACTGATTACGTTTCCGGATATTCAAAATCACTGGGCGCAGCGCGAGATCGAATATTTGGCCGCGCTGGGTTATTTGACGGCGTATCAGACCGGCTTTTTCGTGCCGGACAACACGATTTCCCGCGGTGAAATGGCCACTATTTTGGTGCGGGCGACTCAAACTCCGGCTACGCAATTTTCGGCTTATACCGATTCTTCTTTCCGCGACGTGCCGAAAAATTACTGGGCGCTCGGTTATATTGAGTCTGCGCATAAAAAGGGGCTAGTCATTGGTTACCCGCGTAAATTTTACCGCCCAACCAATACGATTACCCGCGCGGAAGCCATTATGACTTTGATGCGCTTGGCCAATATACCGCCAGCGGCGGTTTACGGGCCGGTCGATATTGATGTGCCGGAGACACACTGGGCGGCCGGTTATATTTCCGCGTTCAAAACTTCCGGTCTGATGCCAAGCGCCTGGCAGGGACAGCAGCGTTTTTATCCCAATCAGCCGATTACCCGCGCGGAAGTCGCGGCGATCTTAGCCAGGGTTGGCCGGATCAACACCGAGATCGAAGCTTTGCTCGGCGCGAAAACGAGTTGGTCGCAGACTATCGGTCAGCCGTACAGCGCGCTGGCCGCGCCGCTTTCGCCAGCAGCGGACGGAACTGCCGTAGACGGCTCGGCGGTTATTATGGCGGTGGTTTCTCCCCGCGACGCGCTGCCTGACAATGATGTGATTATCACGGTGGTCAGCATGCAGCGTTTGCGTCATGCCGGTGTTTTTCTGCCGGACAATACCGAATTGCCTCTGCAGTACAATCCTTCAGCCGATCTCTGGTAAGGCTCTTGGCGGGTATCGAGCGCAATGCCTTCGGGCACGCATCAACTGGCTGTGCGCGCCACGGCTGAGAACGGCACAGTGTTTACGACGAAAACCACTCCTTTTGCCGTAACCAACGCGCGGCAGCTTACCGGCGCTGATGCTCCGGCCAGCACACGGCAGGATTTTCCCGAACAGGGCACGACTGTGTTCAGCGGTGAGTATGTTTATCCTCCGGCTGACGCTGATTCTGCGCGGCAGAGCAAGGCGGCGCAGTCCTATTCTCCGTCTGCCAAAACCGGCGGCGGCTCTAATCTGACTAGAAGCGCCGCGGCGGATATTTTGGCGAAATACGGCTATTTGCGGCAGGCCAAGGTTTCCGCGCCGCCGGCCAAAGATGTGGCGTTAAATCACCCGCAGGTCGGTGTAATCAAATCGGCTATAGTAACCGGAATTATTCCCAACAAAGCGCCGCAGACTTTCCAGCCCGACGCCGAGGTTTCTTACGCGGAAGCGGCGGAGATTTTACGCAAGGCCAAGATCACAGCTAGAGTGCCGTCTCAGAGCGGTTATATTCCCGCGGCAGAATTTGAACAATTAGTTTCAAGACGCTAGGTAAAGATATATGATCTTTAAATGTTTAGCCG
>BGZN01000164.1 GCA_003864455.1 Candidatus Termititenax aidoneus
GTCCGAATAGCGCTCAGACGACAGTAAGCTTTTCCCAGCCGGGCACGTATGTGTTTCAGTTAAAAGTTAAGGACAGTTCTAGCGACACGAGCACGAATACAGACACAGTGTTAATTACAATAACTGTCCTGGATTATCCCGCGCCAGTGCCGCAGATCACAGCCAGCGCAACGACAGTGCATTTGCCTGTAAACTTTCTCACTTTATATGGCTCTGATGCATCTAAACAAAATGTTACCTATGTTTGGAGCAAAGAAGCTGGGCCAGATGGATATGAGATCGTCAGTCCAACTAGCGCTTCAACAGAGATTAAGAATTTGCAAGAAGGCCAGTATAAATTTAAATTAACCCTGACTAATGAAAGAGGCCAGGTAACTGCTAAAGAGATAACTATAAATGTTGTGAATGATCCTCCAATGGCCAAAGCTACCACGGATCGACCGATGTTTGAATTGTCGGAAAATGCTTGGGAAAATGTGCTGACTTTGTCAGGGCTTGATTCCACCGATCCGGACGGCAGTATAGATTTTTATGAATGGACATTAAAGAGCCCAGACACGGATGCGGCTAGGAACTCGATAAGTATTGCCAGTCCCAATGACGCGACTACTAGTGTAAATATTTCCCAGCCGGGCACATATATTTTTCAATTAAAGGTAAAGGATAATCTTGGCAAAATGGATACTGTTTTGATTACTATAGAGACTGTGCCGCCTGGCCGTCCTGTGGCCAATGCCGGCGAGGATAAAACAATTAGATTGCCGGAAAATTCTGTGGAGTTGGACGGTTCTAAATCCAGAGACCCTAATGGCACTTTTACTTGTCAATGGAAACAGCTTGAAGGGCCTGGCGGCTATAGAATATCAGGGTCTAACACGGAAAAATTAAAACTTAACAATTTGCAGGAAGGCGTTTATGTTTTTGAATTAACAATAACTGACAATGACGGCAACACACACGCCGATCGGGTTACTGTAACTGTCTTGCCGGAGCCGCATTATATAGACCCGGCGGATTTAACAGATCTGCATCAGCCTATCGACAAAGATATGATAGGCATAATTATAAATAAAAAAGTTACGGACGCTGTTATTGAAATGAGCCATGATGATAAGTTTTTGCTTAGTTATGAAGCCAATACTTTATCGGCTTTGGCTGAGGATAATTTACGCTTGTTGCCTAAAAGTATTTTGACCAGAATAAACCAATTGTTGAACGAAGGCAGCAAAGCCGAGTTGAATAAATATTTAAACAGTGAAGAAGTCCGCGGCTGGCTAAAGGCAGAAAGAGCTAAATACTCCGAAGCGCGTTTTGATGTTTACAATCCGTCAGCAGGCAGGATGTATGACAGATTGCTGGCTGTGGATGTGGAATTAAATAAGATATGCGCTATAACAACTATGGATAATTTATTGAATAGCGCATATGTCAATAACCATACGCCCACTCCCTTTATCCAAGTCGACACCTACAAATTCAACCAGCTCAAAGAAACGATTTTGATCGGCGCGTATTTGCAAAAACTCCTGACGATGATCACCCAGGCCAAAGGCGACAGCCGTAACGCCATACAGGAAATCTTGATCCAGCAAAGCGGCTATCAAAAAATGAATATCGAGAAACTGAACGACAAGCAGACCACCTATTTGACCAA
>BGZN01000165.1 GCA_003864455.1 Candidatus Termititenax aidoneus
GATACTTACCCCAGCGGCTTTTCCGCAGCGAGGCAAATGCGCCCGGCGCGCTGCCGTGTCCGAAAGAACCGCCGCGGCGGCCAAGCGCCCACTCCAGCCACATCAGCGGAATACCCAGCAGGAGAAACGCGATAAAATAAGGGATCATGAACGCGCCGCCGCCGTTTCTGGCGACCTGCGCCGGAAAACGCAGAAAATTGCCCAGACCTACCGCCGAACCAGCGACCGCCAGCACCACACCGAGGCGCGAACCCCAGGCGTCCCGTTTGGGCAAAACTGGTTGTTTTTGGGCAGAGCGTTTTGGCATGGACTTATTTTTAGTATAACACAAATATTTTTGAGCAATATTATAAAACTGCTGACAAAAGAAATTGAAAAATGTATAGTACAAATATCATTATTATCAGGTAGGTAAAATTTCTTTGAAAGAGAAGCATATTACATTCAATAAGATTAAATCAGCAAAAATATAAAGATGAAAAATTTTATGGATACAGCGCTGGAATTAAGAATAAAATTTGAAAACAATGAGCCATTAACAGAGGACGAAATAAAAAATTTTCTGGAAAAATCATTTTTATTGAAAAAATTAACCAGTGATTTTTCTGACGAACCTCTCTTTTTGGTTTGGCGAGTCATAGCATTAAGCGAGATACCTCATTCAAATAAACTGGAATACACGCAGAATATTATCCGAAAAATATTGCACAAAATGGGCACTGCTTATGGTTTTATCTTAACCGGCGAGGCAGATTATTTATTGCCTTGTTATAATGCAATGCTAATTTCGGCCTTGTGTAAATTAGGTTTGCCCGAAAATGAAATTGTCAAAAACGGCATAAGCTGGATCATGGAATATCAGGTTTTTGCAAGAAATAAAGTTTGTAATTGGCGCGGAACTGGAATAAAAAAATATGGCGGCTGTTTTAAAACTGTGCCCTGCTATATCGGCTTGGCGAAAGCGTTAAAAGCGTTAATAAATTATAATAAATATCACAGAAAAAATTTAATCCAAAACAAAATAGACATCGGTATAGAATACTTATTAAAACATCACCTGTACAAAAGATTAAGCAATGGAGAGCCGATAACCAAACATATTTTGGACATAGCGTTTCCTGAATCATACAATTTAAATATTGTGGAATTATTGGACATTGTTTATTCCGCAGGGAAAATCAATGACGAAAGAGTTAATGAAGCGGTTGATTATCTAAATAGTAAACGGCAAAAAAATGGCGGTTGGAAAACAAACTATGTTTATAAATCAAAAGGCTATGTAAGTTTTGATGCAAGAGGCCAGATCGGAGAATGGGTAACTTATTTGTTGGAGAAAATATTAAGCAAAAATAAGTGAGCGCCGCCGTCAGCCGCCGGAATGTTATGTGAAAAAAAATAATATGAGGAATGGAGAAAATATGAACTATCTGCCCGATGACTGGACAACCAGACAAAATAATCTCAAAACTTTATTGTCTAAAAAGGAAACTTTTGACAAATCAGAAAGCTAAATTAAGAAAATGGAAAAAGGGCATAAATTAAATTGTCGCTAAAGAAAAAACAATTATGAGCAAATACGAAAAATTATGGAAATATGTTCAAAAAAATGGAGGGCAATCAATTAAATTATCTTTCGCTGA
>BGZN01000166.1 GCA_003864455.1 Candidatus Termititenax aidoneus
CCCCCCCCCCCCCCCCCCAGAATTTTTAGTGTAAATTCACTAAAAATCCATTTCAAAACAAACGCAGAAAAAATCGACGCTTTAACCGGTTAAAAGCGGACGGGGCTTTTTGCGTTTGGAATAAAAAAAGAGAGGAGGTGATTTTTATGACAGATATTTCTAATCATCCGTATCACTTTTCTGTTCCTGCTACGAAAAATAGCCTTTACGCAAAGTATGATATAAGCAGGCCGCTGTATGGTTCTAGAAATAATAATGTGCAGATGGTGGCCAGAACCCCGGCAGAACAAGCTAAGGTGGCCGATGGCCGCGTAGATGCAAATGATGTTGGCGCGCTGCTATTGGAGGGAAAAAGAAATGAAGTGACCGGCTTGATCGAGCAGCTCAAAGCCGACGGAAAACTTACGGAAGCGGAGAAAGTCGCGCGCATTAAAGAAGACTTTGAGAAAGACAGGGATTTATATCTCAAGAATTTCACAGAGTGGAGAAATAGCCGTGAGATTATAGGCAAGGATTTTATAGATGCGCAGCCTAAAGTATTCTTGGAAGAGCTAAGAGATATAATAACTCGTAGTAATCTTGATAGAACTTCTATTCCAGAGAGTAAGCTTGGGTATGGTCAGCGGCTCCGGAAAGCTTTTAGTTTACTGGCAGTAATGACTACAGAGGAACTTGGTTTTGCCGAAGAATACATTAAATGGATAGAAGAGGCAAGAAGCAACTCAGAAAACAAAGATCAAGCTAAATAGAAACCAGCAGTTCTTTGTATTCAACACCCGTCAATATTTTGGCGGGTGTTCTTTTGGCAGAGAGGTGAAACCTGCGCCGACCACGGCTTGATATCCGTTTTGCTCTAAGCCGCTAGTAAATATTTTTGCTTGAATTGCTGTGATATAATGTGTTTATGGTCAAGCAAAAAGTGTATGAGGTGAGCGACAATGATTAACTTTGAAAACTGGCTGGACGAAGTTCGGATTGAACTATACGAGCAAACCAAAAATTTGCGAAAAGAAGAGATTATCGAGGTCGTTAATGCGAATGCCGAAAAGATCGCTGATCGGTATGGTTTTAATATTGTGAAAACTGCCTTAACCGCGTAAACCTTGACAAACCAGTCCATCTTTGGTACTATTAAAAGACTAATTTTTTAGAGGTGCGCTGTGAGTGTTAATTTACGCGAGGATGTTAAGCCGGTTTCTTATATCAAGACCAATGCCGCGGATATGCTGGATTATGTGAATGAACGCAAAAACCCGGTGATTGTTACCCAGCACGGCGAGGCCAGAGGGGTTTTTCTGGATATTGAGTCCTATCAAAATATGATCAACGCCATGGCTTTGTTGAAATTGCTGCAAATTTCCGAAAAGGCTATTGAGGCCGGAGAGGTTTATGACAATGCGGAAGTTTTTGCGGAGTTGAAAAAAAGATTGAGGTCTTAAAACATGCCGGAAAGATTGCGGGTAAAATGGACTGCTCCGGCGCGCGCTGATTTATTTGAAATAATTGAGTATATTGCGCAGGACGAACGGACTGCCGCTGTAAATGTTTTGCATAAACTGGAAACCGCGGCGCATAAACTGGCCGTTTTTCCGCAGCGGGGCAGGGTTGTTCCGGAATTGGCGAA
>BGZN01000167.1 GCA_003864455.1 Candidatus Termititenax aidoneus
CTTCCGGCGGCGCAGAAAAAATTGGCGTCCCGCGCGGCTTGGCTGGCCAAAGCGGATTTAAATTCCAAAATGGTTTATGAATTTCCTGAATTGCAGGGCGTCATGGGGCGTTACTACGCGGCTGCGGCCGGAGAAGCGCCGGAAGTCGCGGCGGCCGTACTGGAGCACTGGAAACCGCGTTATGCTGGAGAGGATGTCCGCAAAGTCGGCCTTATTTCCGCGCTGGTCGCGCTTGCGGACAAGACAGATTCCATAGTTTCTTGTTTTTCCGCCGGTTTGCTGCCGACCAGTTCGGCCGATCCTTACGCTTTGCGCCGCGCCGCGCAGGGTGTGGTAACGCTGATTCAAACGCTAAAACTGGACATCGCTTTGCCGGCGCTGATCGCGCAGGCTTTGGACTTGCTGCGCGCCAAAAAAGATTTGCAAAAAGATATTTTAAAATTTTTCCAGCTGCGCCTAAAAAATGTTTTGCAGGAAATGCGTTATTCTTACGATGTCGTTGAAGCTGTGCTGGCTGTGCAGTCCGACGATATTTTTCAGACTATTTCCAAGGCTGCGCTGGTTGCCGAACAGAAAAAAGACAGGAAGTTTGTCGAAGCGGCGGTGCGTGTCAACAACATTGCGGCGAAACAAACTGCCGGCCTGTCCGCGGCGCAGGAAAATCTGCTGCAAAAACCAGAGGCCAAAACTTTGTTGGATTTGCTGCGGAAAAAAGCCGCAGCGCAGGAATTTGTCGCACCGATTGAGAAATTTTTTGCAAAAATTTTAGTAATGGACAAAGACGAGAAACAAAAAAACGCTTACCTGTCTTTATTGAAAGAAATTGACAGCCTGTTTAAACAAACGGCGGATTATTCTAAAATAGTGTTGTAGGGAGGCTTTATGTCAGTTGTGGAAAGATTAAATGACGAAATCAAAACCGCGATGAAAGAGAAAAATCAGCGGCGGTTAGATGTGGTGCGTATGCTCAAAGCTAAAATACTTGATGTCAACGCGCGCGGCGAAGTCGGCGAGGCGGAGAGCGTGAAACTTTTTCGTAGTTACGCCAAAACTTTGGCCGAGACCATAGACCTGGCCAAAAAAGCCGGCAAAAATGAGATTGCCGCGACAACGGAAGCAGAATTGGCAATAGTAAAAGAATTTCTGCCGCCGGAATTAACCGCCGAGCAGATCACAGCGGTAGTGCAAGACGTGATCGCTGAACTGGGCAAGGACAAAAGTAAATTTGGCCTTTTAATGAAAACTGTCATGGCCAAACTTAGCGGCCAGGCGGACGGCGCGGCGGTCAAGGATATTTTGAATAAACTGCTGGCCTGATGGACATTCGCGCGGCTTTAAAATCTGGCAAACCTTTAATTTTCGACGGCGCGATGGGCACTGTCCTGATGCAAAACGGTTATGAAAATGTCTTGGCGGATAAACTCAATGTTGAGCGGCCGGAAATCATCGCGCAAATTCACCGCGAATACGCTCTGGCCGGCGCGGACATCGTGGAAACCAACACGTTTAATTCCAGCTTGAGCAAATTGCGGGAACTGGGTTTAGCGAACAGGCTGGAGGAATTTAATCAAGCCGCGGTGCGAAATGCCCGCGCTTCCGGCGCGCGTTTTGTCGCCGG
>BGZN01000168.1 GCA_003864455.1 Candidatus Termititenax aidoneus
CCATCACGATTTTCAGCGCGGTGCCGCAATTGTGGGAAATTTTCTTTGACCAAATCGCCAAAAAAATCAAAAACGAGTCAAAATTTAAGCACGCTTTGTTTATGTTTGTCTTGAAACATGCGCCGAGCTTCCGGCATGTCGGCCTGGGCAAATTTCTGGACAAATTATTTTATCCGATCCATAAAGCTTTTGGCTTGAAAGTCCGGATTTTGCTCTGCGGCGGTTCGCGGCTGGGCTGGCGTTATTGCCTTTACTATAAATATATGGGCTTCACGCTGATCGAGGGATACGGTTTGACCGAAACCACCGGTCCGCTGGTCGGCGGCAATCCCCGAAAGCCCAAGCCGATTTGTGTCGGCAAACCGCTGGGCGAAAATTTTGTGGAAGTACGCAATCACAATAAAGACGGCATCGGCGATATTTGGCTCAAGGGTGTTTCGGTCATGCCGGGTTACTACAAAAATCCCGAAGCGACCAAAGCGGCCTTTGATGAAAACGGCTGGTTTGACACCGGCGACATGGGTTTTCTGGACAAGCAGGGCGAGTTGCATATACGCGGCCGCCGCAAAAATGTGATCGTAATGGCTTCCGGCAAAAATGTTTATCCCGAAGAACTGGAAGCGTACTATTTGAAATCACCGCTGATCGAAGAGATTACGATTTTTGGCCGCTATGTAGACCGGCACGAGACAGTTTACGCTGTGATCCGTCCGCCGGAAAACACGGAAAATGCTTACGCAAAAATCAAAACAGAATTGAAACATTTGAGTTTTGGTCTGCCGACTTATAAACGCATCGGTGATTTTGCCGTGTCCGCCGAACCGCTGCCGCGCACCTCCACGCAAAAAGTCAAAGTCCACGAAGTCATCGCGCTGCTGGAAGCCGGGAAGTATCAGACGAAACCTGCCGGCTAAAACGCAGGTGGTCTTTCTTTCTAATTAGAGGGTATTTGCATTTTTGACTTTTTTGTACTAGTAGTATAAAAAAGTCAAATTTGCTCTTTGCTGAAGTTTTGCAAATTCAGACAGTCTGTGATTTTCGTAAAAACAATTTGGGTATTCTTGTATTGGGCAACTCCGGTGTAGTTGGCGGAGAGGACAAAGGCTTGGCGCGTATCCGGGTAGCGTTTGAGAAAAGCCTTGAGACCTTGCGGTATGTTGGCGTCCGGCCAGGTGGATTTCACTTCTATGGGCGTAGGCCGGCGGTTGACCAGCAAGACAAAATCCACTTCATTGCCGGATTTGTCCCGCCAAAAACGCAGCTCCATGTTTGGCCGTAATTGCCAGAGTAAATTCAGGAACACAAAGGATTCATTGATAGCGCCGAAGTCTTTTCTGCCGCGGCCAGTGGAAAAATCTTTCAGCAGGGTGTTCCTGATGCCGAAGTCATACAGAAAAAACTTGCGGGATTTTTTCAATTCATTGCCAATGTTTTGGGAATAAGAGCCGAGCGGAAAACAGGTGTAAGTGTTTTCCAGAAGCGTTAAATATTTTTCAACAGTGCGGCTGGTTAAGCCGATTTCATTGGCCAAACTATGGATAGAGATCAGCGAGCCTTGCCGTTCGGCCAGCAAGTAGAGCAGATTATTAAAAGCGCGGATATTTTCTT
>BGZN01000169.1 GCA_003864455.1 Candidatus Termititenax aidoneus
CAAAACATCTGCCGTGTCATTAGTTGAAGAGACCTGCTTATTGGCTACATTTTCCTTGGTATGCAGGGCATTCCTCACGCCTTCAGCCGAAAGGTTTTTGCCAGCCTCGATATTGTAAGTTACCCCTTTAAAATTTGTGTCCGTGTCGTCTGTGTAATTACTTGCCATAAAAATATCCCCCCTTAAAATTTATTCAACCTTTACTGTTCATTAATCAATAACTTATTGATGTTTTGATATTTAAGATAATTATAGTATAGGTATAAAGTTTGTCAATACAACAAAAAAGGACTGTTGGAATGTCAGAAAAAACCAGCAATGAGTATTTGAGAAAATTATTCAGCCGCAAACTGGCTCTGCTGCGGGAAACCAGCGCGCAAACCATGGAAGCCGCGGCGGACAGCCTGGAGATGGATGTCAGCGCCTACTATATGCTGCTCAGCGGCAAACGGCTGCCGCATATCCAAACTCTGCTGCGGCTGAACCGGAAATACGGCGTTACTATGGACTGGTGGTTCAAAGAACTGCATGAAACACCGTCCAGCAAAACGAACACCCGCACCGAAGCCGCCGCCTCGGAAATACTCAGCAATCTGCACAAACTCGACGCCAAAGGCCAAAAAACGCTGCTGGGCATTTCTAAAGTTTTAGCGGCCAATAAATAAAACAAAATTTTATTTTGCCGCGGATTCTGTTATTCTAAACGCATGGACTATATCCTCGGCCTCGAAACTTCCTGCGACGAAACGGCGGCGGCGGTGGTCGGTGTCAACGGCGTGGTTTTGAGCAATATCATCGCCACGCAAATTGACACGCATCAAGCTTACGGCGGCGTGATACCGGAAATCGCTTCACGCTTGCATGTCGAGGCTGTCAATATTGTTATCGAGCAGGCTTTGCAAAAAGCCGCCAAAACTATGCCGGAGATCGCCGCGTTTGCCGTAACACAGGGGCCGGGGCTGCTCGGCGCGCTGCTGATCGGGCTGCAGGCCGCCAAAATGCTGGCTTACATTTACCAAAAACCGTTAATCGCTGTAAATCATCTGGCCGGACACATTATGGCCAATTTTATTTCCGGCCGGCCGCAAGAAAAAATGGATATACCCTATCCTTTTTTGTGTTTGCTGGTCAGCGGCGGCCACACGCAGCTCGTCATCTGCCGCGCGGCCGGCCAATACCAAACTATCGGCCGGACTATCGACGACGCGGCCGGAGAAGCCTACGACAAAGCGGCGCGCGTACTGCGGCTCGGTTATCCGGGCGGACCGCTTGTAGACCGGCTCGCGCAGCATGGCGATCCGGACGCTATAAAATTTAGCAAAGCCAAAATCCGCGCGCCGGAAAGCGAGTTTGATTTTAGTTTCAGCGGCTTAAAGACAAATGTGCTAAATTACTGCCGACAAAATCCTGCGGCGCGCGCGGAAGATGTCTGCGCCGCTTTTCAAAAAACCGTCGTGGAGACGCTCGTAACCAACACACTGGCCGCCGCGCAAAAACATAATATTGAGCATATTTATCTGGCCGGCGGCGTGGCGGCCAATCAAACCTTGCGCCGGACGCTGGCCGCCGCAGGCTTAAAACAAAAGCGGTACATACATCTGCCA
>BGZN01000170.1 GCA_003864455.1 Candidatus Termititenax aidoneus
TGGAGATAAATTTGCTGGCGCGCACGATTCTGCGGCCGGTGGAAAAAAGCGTGGCGCAGACAACCGGCCTCTATGACGTGCGTTTCAAACGCGACATCGGCGTTGACGCGGCGCGTTTTGCCGGACTGGAAACCCAAACCGCGCTGACAGACACGGAAGACGCGCTCTTGACCGAATATTGGTTTGGCCTGGAAATGGTCAAAGAACTTTGGAAAGAGCGGATTTTTTTCAGCGTAGACACCACGTTGGACCGCAACCTGCAAGACAAGAGATTAAATATTACAGTCGGTTCTTATAAATTAACTTTTAAACTGCTGAAAAATTATTTTTTGGACGAACTGTCTTTAAATGTCGGGCAGGAATTGGATTTGCAGCAGGAAGAATATATACCGGTACTGTCGCTGGAAATGCTGCACAATTTTTAACGGAGTGAAGATGAAAAAATTTTGGAGCGTGATTTTGATCTGCTGCGGCCTGCACGCGCTGGACACGGAATATTTTAATCTGCCAGTTTTGTATATCACGGTAACCGGCAATCAGATTTACAGCGCGCAAGACATTTTGAGCCGCGCGGAAATCAAAACCCGCCGCGGCCAGCGTCTCGACACGGCGGTTTTGCAGGAAGATATTCACCGGATCATGGCGCTGGGCGGTTTTCAGGCTGTCGATGTGGATCTGCGGCCGCGCGGCAGCGGGTTGTTGCTCTTTTTTGCCGTGAGCGAAAATCCGGTTTTGCGCGCGGTGGAGTTTGCCGGTAATGTTTCGCTGCCGGAAACGCAGATCAAGGATTTTTGGCAAAACAAAACCGGCGAGCAGTTAAATTTTTTGACGCTGGAAAAAGACATTCAGCATTTGAATAAAGTTTATCAAAAAGAAGGTTATGAGCTTTCTTCGGTACAGGAAATCAAGTTGGTTTCGGACAATGTGCTGAGCGTATACGTTGTCGAGCCGGTGGTCGGCGAGATTATTTTGTCCGGCAATGTTTATACCAGCGGCGATCTGCTCCGGCGCGAAATGACGCTCTCCCCCGGCAAAGTTTTCAACGCTAAAACTCTCGCCGCAGACCGCCTGCGTGTTTTTCGTCTGGGTTATTTTTCCGCGGTGCTGCTGCCGGAAATGACGCCGGGCGTGAATGACGGCGAGGTGGATATTCGTCTGCAAGTAAGAGAAAAAAAGAAAAACCAGCTCAACGCCGGTTTGGGTGTTACCTCGCGCGAACAATTTGCTTTTTCGCGGTTTAGTCTGGTAAACCTGCTGGATACCGGCGAGCAAATGCAGTTCAATGTGCAGTTTGGCCGCGAGTACCGCGTGCCCAACGCTCTGCCGAAATTCAGTTACCGTGCGCGCTATTATTACCCGTGGTTTTTGACGCGTGATTTGACCTGGGGTTTCACCAGCTATATGAACACCAGCTATGAAACGATACGCAATCCCGAATCCGGCGTCGGCGATATACTGGCTATTCGCCGCAATGGTTTCTCTACTGACTTCCGCCTGCCGCTGCCTTTTGGCCGGCAGTACAATATTTTGCTGGAATACAAAGACGAGTTTGTGCAGGAAGACCGGCTTAACC
>BGZN01000171.1 GCA_003864455.1 Candidatus Termititenax aidoneus
TGCTGCCGATCGCGACCAGCGTGCTGGGTTTTTGGTATTCTGGCGTGCGCATGATTTACGCGATGGGGCGGCAAAATTTTCTGCCGGAAGTTTTTGCCCGCACCAATAAGCACGGCCAGCCGATCCTGCCGAATATTCTGATTTTAGTTATCAGCATTGCGTTTATTATGATGCAGACGATACGCTCATTTTTTGACCTGATGGCTTTTGCCTGCGCGCTGTGTTACGCTATCAGCACGATTTCCTCAATGGTCTTGGCCAAAAAACACCCCGAGTGGCGGAGGCCGTTTGAACTGCCCTGGGGCAATGTGCTGCGCTGGCTGTCGCTGGGTGTGTCGGTTGTCATCGCGTTTTTCTGCACAATCGGCATTACACCGATGACCTGGTACGGTTTCATCGGTTATATTGGCATCGGTTTACTGCTGTGGGGGTATATGGTTTTATTCCGCTGGCGCACGGAAAAAGTCTGGATGAAAACTCCGGACGGAGACAAAGAATACTAGGAGGTTTATTTATGGGAATACTGGCCGGAAAAATTGCGTTAATCACGGGGGCGTCTATGGGCATCGGCAGCGGCATCGCGCAGGTCTTTGCGGCGGAAGGCGCAAAACTGGCGCTGGCTGCTCGCTCGGAGCAGACGGACAAACTGGCGGCGGAATTGCAAAAATCCGGCGCGGAAGTTATCGCTGTCAAAATGGACGTAACCGATCCGGCCAGTGTTCAAGCCGGCGTGGAAAAAGCGGCGCAGACTTACGGTGGTCTGGACATACTCGTCAATAACGCCGGAGTCTGCCGGCTGGGTTTGTTTGAGGAGATGAGCGACGAGACCCGCGATTTTCATTTTGACGTGAATATCAAAGGTGTGTGGAACGCTACGCGCGCGGCTTTGCCTTATTTGAAAAAGTCCGCGAACGGCAAGATCGTCATTATGTCTTCGGTAACCGGCGATCTGGTGGCCGACCCGGGTGAAGTGGCGTACGCCACGACCAAAGCCGCGCTGGTCGGTTTTACTAAAGCTCTGGCGGTTGAGCTGGCGGCGCACAATATCAATGTCAATGCGATTTGCCCGGGTTATGTGCTGACGCCTATGGCGCGGAGCATTGCCAAACAGTCCAGTCCGGACAATCCGCAGGCGGCGCTGGACGGCATAGCCAAAGCTGTGCCGCTCAAGCGTCTGGCTGATCCGGCGGAAGTCGGACATCTCGCGGCGTTTCTAGCTTCGCAGGGCGCGAATTATCTGACCGGCGCGCAATTCGTCATTGACGGCGGCAGCACTTTGCCGGAAACGGCCAGCGTGGGCGTGTAATGCTTTCCCTGCAAAGTTGGTATTTACAAAATATAAAATTAAGCTATAATTACACTCATGACAGATAAAGACAAAATTGTAACTATTACCCCCCCCCCATTTTTGGCGTACCTGCGCTAAAAATCTAGCATTTTCTGTATTTAAACATTTAACAAATTTTTCCTGCGTTACATAAGCGCCTGTTAGCGGACACTGAGCGTAGTCGAAGTGTCCGCATCAAGCAACATACACTCGCCGACGGTGGCTGAGCGTAGTCGAAGCCA
>BGZN01000172.1 GCA_003864455.1 Candidatus Termititenax aidoneus
TATTACTGCCGCAATGTTCTCAGTCTCATCAATAAAAACATCTTGAAAAAGAATGAAGGAATAAATGATAAAAAATAAGAGTTAGCCTGCCTAAGTTTATAAAACTTAAAGAGTTCCATCCTTTGGCTTGATCAATTTGCTTTGTTCCGGCTTGCATATAAAAAGATATTACAAAACCAGGTTTTAATTTAGTATAAAAAATAGAAGTTTATTTTTAATCCAACGAGGTCATTGCCATGAAACTTAAAAAAATAGGCTTTACTCTGATTGAATTATTAGTCGTTGTTTTAATAATCGGCATCCTTGCCGCTATTGCCCTGCCTCAGTATCAAAGAGCCGTATGGAAAAGCCGCGCCGCCCAATTGCAGCAATCAGTGAAGGCTTTGGCAAACGCGCAGGAGATGTATTTTCTTGTTCACGGCAAGTATCCTACGAATTTTGACGAACTGGATATTTCTTTTGACTCGCTGCCGGATAAACCCGCATTCACGGCACAATGGCCCGTAAATTCTGCCAATGCCATAAGGGCGAATGATATTATGGAACTTGTCATTTCAAATATGGGTTCTAATGATGAGATCGCGATGTCCGTAGGTGTATTTATAAAGGGCAAATTTGAGAGGTCTGGGTTTCTCTATGTCCATAACGTCGGCGGGATATTCTCCAATGGTGGTGGTCTTGACAAAAACAGGCGCTACTGTTTTGAGAACGGAATCATCACGCAGGGTGATTTCTGCAATAAAATAATGGGCTATTCTTCCTCTCACATATCTGGATCAGAATCAATTTTTCCGATCAACTAATTTTTAAAGTCTTATACAGCAAAGAATAGTCCGCGCTGGAAGAATCCGAAAAAATGTTCCAAAGCTATTCCCAAGTACGCGATTTCTGTATTAAGCCTTTCCGCAGCAGCGTACTGCTGCAAAAAGTCAAAACGCTAATGGGCGACGCCTGAGCTAAGCTTGCGCTGAGTTTACGCGCTCTGCGACATAATTTATTCCCCGCGACTTTCCGGCGCGGGGAATATTATTTATGTCAGGATTCAACAGATATGGGCCAATTTAATATATATTGAATTTCTTTATAATCTTTTGGATAAAAGCACGCAGTATTGTAAAAGCATCTAGTATTTAGTATAAAAAATAGAAGTTTATTTTTAATCCAACGAGGTCATTGCCATGAAACTTAAAAAAATAGGCTTTACTCTGATTGAATTATTAGTCGTTGTTTTAATTATAGGCATTCTCGCCGCTATCGCTCTGCCGCAGTATAAAAAAGCTGTGGAAAAGGCCCGCGCTATGGAAGCTTTGTCTTTCGTCAGAGCGACTGGTCAAGCCGTTCAAATTTACGAACTGTCCGGCAACCTGCCAAAAAATTTTGAAGATTTAGATATATAACTGCCCGGTACCCATATTGTTTATTATACAGACGGTTATGATATGATTAATCTTTCAAAAAAATGGTTTGCTTTACTGAATAGATCGTCTGGCTCCATAACAGCTTACAGAAATAATACAAAAAATCAAGAACCAAAAATATCGTATAATAATTTGGGCGGCGGG
>BGZN01000173.1 GCA_003864455.1 Candidatus Termititenax aidoneus
CCATAAACCAAAACCTCTTTCAAAATTTATTTTGACCCACTCTTATAATAATTTACCATTTACTGCAATTAAATGTCAACAGCAATTATCTATCGTCAGCAGTTAAAATTTGTTGCAAAATTTTTAGGCACTAAACAGAGGAGTTAATTATTGAACTTAAACAGCGCGACATCGCCGTCCTGCATGATGTATTCTTTTCTGCTGGACAAAATCAGGCAGTCTAAGCCTCATTTCTATGATAGAATACTTTCAATGACTTACAAAGCGTTAGAAATAGACAATGCAAACTTAACAATCATGGGCGTTCATTTTTCCAGCAGGAAAGCCTTGCAAAAAACAGCGGACGCGATTGGGTCGAATATGTTTGAAGGGTTTGAACCCACACAAAAAACCATAACAATTATCCGCGATTACCTTGCCAATAAAATAACCCTAGCGCAGTTAGTCCAACTGGCAAAACAAAAAGATTATGCTGGATAATTATGAGTATATTGATCTGGAATTCGTATATACAGACCCCCAAACAGGTGTATTACGCAATTTAGGCGGAATTACAGACAATCAAGATTTGTTGTTTTTTGAAAGCGTGGCTGTAGCCAAATGACTGAAAGAACTTTATGCTAGCCCGTTAAAAACAAAAAATTCCGCTGCTTTATTGGGTATTCACAAATATTTATTTCAAGATGTGTATACATGGGCAGGAAAAGTCCGAATTGTAGAAATAAGCAAGGCCGGCAAGCAGTTCCTGCCGACATCTGCGTTTGATACAGGTTTTGCTTATGTGGATAAGTTAATTGGGGAATACCGCAAGATTGATAAAAAAGATTTACCTGCTATTGCCAGAAAACTGGCGGAAATATTAGACAATATCAATTACTTGCATCCCTTTCGTGAAGGAAACGGCAGAGTTCAACGGGAATTTCTCCGTGTCTTAGCCAGGGAAAAATCCATGATCTTAAATCTGAATCCGCCAGATAATTCAAAAATTTACAAACAATATATGCGAGGTACTATCGAAGGCGATGTAGGACAGTTAACAGATTTAATATTAACTTGTTTTAAGAATAAGTTCGATAACTAAAATTTCTGACACGCCTTTCAAAGTAACATCATAAATATGGTTAATTATTGAACTTAAACAGCACGACATCACCGTCCTGCATGACGTATTCTTTGCCTTCTTGACGGACGAGGCCTTTTTCACGGGCTTCGTGCAAAGATTTCAATTCCTTTAACTGACTGTAATTGATAATCTCGGCTTTGATGAAGCCTTTTTCAAAATCGGTGTGAATGACACCGGCGGCCTGCGGAGCTTTAGTGCCGGTTTTGATCGTCCAGGCCTTGGTTTCCTTTTCGCCGGAAGTGAGATAAGTAATCAGTCCCAGCAATTTGTAAGACTGCCGCGCCAGCAGCTCCACGCCGGACTCCGGCAGGCCGTATTCCTGCAAAAGCTCTTTGCGCTCAGCGAGCGGCAATTCGGCCAGCTCCGCCTCTAGTTTGGTGGAAATGACCAC
>BGZN01000174.1 GCA_003864455.1 Candidatus Termititenax aidoneus
AGGGCATTATCCGCCTGGATGGCCGCGCCGGAATAACTGCTCAAGGTCAGATTGCTGACATTGGTCAGGATGGAATGGACCATGGAGCGCGAGGCGGACTTGGCGCTGTAGAGAGACTGCAGGCAGGCGATACTATAAATACTGGAATAAATCGCCGTTGTGGCTTTTTGTAGGTTTTTAAAATTAGGAACATACTGAAAAACTTTGATTGAGAAAAGTCCAAAGTCTATCCCGGGGTCACTATACTCAATAAATCCATTTTTATCCTTATCGGCTTTGTCTGCACGATCGACTACATAACTATTTAAATCATAAACATTGATGGTCTTGTTATCCGCGTCTATAATAGCTGTAGAACTACCGTCCGCTTGGTGGTACTCGTTCAAGGCATCCTTTTCCTTGGAAGTAATACCCCCGCTTACTCCACTTACACCAGAATCGCTGGTTTTTATATCCATAGCTTTGTTTTTCCAGAGCAGCGCGGCGAGAAAACCAAAGGGACCCGCGATACCGATGACTAGATTTTTCACCCGTGCCTCGTCGCGTTCAAAAATGCTATTATTGGTCTGGATGCGCTGCTCCTCGCGGCTGGAATAGGCGGCGATTACGGAATTGACATAATTGTATTCTGCCGTCAAAGCTTGCTCGGCACTGGCGGAGACTTGGTAGGTGGTCGTATTGGTCATTTCTTGGTGGACGATATTGCGCGACTCCAAATCATAACGCGCCAGCATGTATATGCAGCGTTTGATATTGGTCAGCCGCGTCAGGTCATAACGCATTTTGGCGATACGGGCGCGGTACATCATTTGATAAGTTTCTGGTTTCTCATTGGAGTACCCGTCGCTGACCACCCCCGGCACATCATCTTCTGTCGTCGCCTCGGGAGCGCTCAGTTCACCTGAGCCATTGAGTTCGCCTGACATATCTTTACTGTTGGCCATTTTCTCTTGGCCTTCTGTCTGCGCGGCTCCCGGGTCGACGATTTTCATCAATTCTTTTAGGGTGCCGCTGAGTTTTTGCCCGGAATATTTGGCTTTAAATTTTTCTTCGTTCAGGCAGATTAATATTTTGTGAACCGAGTCGTAAACTAAGCCGGCCTCTGCTAATTGTGTGGCGTTCAGGCCGCCAGAATCGTTGGCCACTACGAATTTAGTGGTAAAAAAATATTTGCTCGTATCGTCTTCGTCGTTGGTTAAATATTTTTCCGCTTGCCCTTGGAGATTGCTTAATAATTCCCGGTCTTTGCTGGACAGGCTGGGATTATCAATCTCTACGTCGGCTCCTTCAGGCAATTCTATTTTTTCATCTTTGATATACATCTTAATCTGATCCTCGGACATGATGCCTTTCATATATAAATACCAGATTTTAGTTTCGGGATCCTGCTCATAGTGGAAAGAGCCTTTATTGTTGTCGGTCAGCTCATTTTTGAATGTTGACGATAAGGCTTCCGGACCGGAAATCTCTACCCGGAAGCGGAGATTGG
>BGZN01000175.1 GCA_003864455.1 Candidatus Termititenax aidoneus
GCAGTCTCTGGTTACTTTTAAGATTATCTCATGGACATTTTCAAACATACGCGGGCTTTGTTTACCTAGACCGCAGTTTGCGCCGCCTGGCGTTCCGCTGCTAAGCTTTCCATTTTTTGCACAAACGCGGAGAAACAATCCTCACAAAAGAATTCAGCGGTCTGCTTTTGCAGCCCGTTCATATTTTCAAATGTGTCATCCTCGCGCTGATACCGGCTGTGCATATTTAAGCCTACTTGCGTTAAAACCAATATTTCTTTGCGTGGCTTGCCGCACAAAGTGCAGGCCTTAATATCTTCCCATTCCATGATAATCTATTTTCTCCTTTTTTAAGACCTTATTAATTAAGCCGCCTATAAGTGGTTGCTGTATAGCTGCCTTGCTCATTGTAATTAGCATAACCAGATGCTTTAGTTTGCTCTTCACTGGCCAGATCCTGGGCTTTGCTGATAATCTCTTTGTAATCTTGTTTTTTTCTGGGAGACACTCCCGCGGTTTTAGAGGCTAACCCGCTGCCCGTGCCTTTGATCGCCTGATAAAGATTTTCTATGTTGGTGATCGTCTCGTTGATCTGAGCAGCTCTGGCCAGTTTGTGATATCCGAATTGCGCGTCAGCATTTTCTGTTTTTGTCGTATTAAAATCAATGACGGGTCTGACTCCGGACGCGGCTTTTTTTACTTTTGTTTCGGCAATTTTTTGGATCTCGTCGCGCAGAGTTTTCAAATCCTCGATAGCAGAACTTAATGTAGTCCAGCCATCAGGAGTCGTCGTGGAAATTGGCAGAGTATAAGCGGCAGGGGCAGTTCTAATAGAATCTTGGTGATTGTTGTATATCTGAGAACATGCGCTATAGTTGGTATAGTACTGACTGCAACGATCATTATAACCATCACCGTGACCAATAAATTCATAACAATAATAGCCATAATTTTTGTAATCCTGATAGGTATTAGCCGTATAGGTAACCGAATTTTCATACGTTGCCGCATTATCGCTATAATTTAAATGATTAATATACCCCGCCGTTTGTCCTTGTGCCCTATGATTACAGTCGCTATAACTTGTTGCCATACGCTAAAACCTCCTCTTTATTTTGCTCTTTTAATTCTTTATATTGGTGCTTTAAAATCAGCTCTTCATTGGGCAACTGCAGTAAAAACATTTCTTTACAGCAGCTCTTGGTTTTTTACGATACTGCGCCGCGCAATTATGATAAAACCTTAGATAAATATCTGGCGACAGCTCCCAAAAAAACTTGGTGCATAGATCCGTATAAGACAATAGGCATTGACCCTGATGGTAATCTCCGTATTTGCTCTCGGGTTAATAAGATCATCGGCACTCTGCAGGACGGGGTCACCGCCTATCCAGAGATCAAAGAGTGGTCTTTTTATTCTGGGCAGCCGTGGCCAGGTTGCGCGGACTGTTTGGTGTATGACAACTGCAAAGGGGGCTGTTTAGGGACGCACCTGGATGTGAATGACTCTA
>BGZN01000176.1 GCA_003864455.1 Candidatus Termititenax aidoneus
CCGTCGCAAACTTTCCATTTATTTTTAAATGCCGTGTCAGCGCCTGCCCAACCGCTCGTAGACATAGCCAGTATTGTGCCTGCCGGCAAAAGAATGTTCATTAACTCAGTGGTCGCCCAGGCTGTTACCGCTCCGACTGTCGGGTATTTGGCTGTGTCCTCAATACTGGCAGCAGTAATTGCCGTAACTTTATTGGCGCTGTCTTCTTTAGTGTTTACCAAGGCCGCTACCGCTCCGGTTGTTGGATATTTGGCCGCATCATCCTTGTTGGTGGCAGTAATTGACGTAACTTTATTGCCGCTGTTTTCTGCCCAAGCCGTTACCGCTCCGATCGTTGGATATTTGGCCGCATCATCCTTGTTGGTGGCAGTAATTGACGTGGCTTTATTACTGCTGTCCTCTTTGCTGCCCAGAGCGGTCGCCACGGCTTTTTCCGTGGGTATTTTGACATCGCTGGCGCTGGTTGCAGCCGCCAGGGTTGTAACTCTGGGCAGCGTGCCAAATGTGCCTGCCGTCGTGCCGGAATAAGCCACAATGTCATTAGCCGTGCCCACGGCTATCTTGTCCTGCTTGCCGCTCCTCAACGCGGCGAAATTTTTCCCGGCCAGTTTCGAGGACGGATAATAATCGTCGCTGGAACTGGCGTCCAAAACATCTGCTGTGTCATTAGCTGAAGAAACTTGCTTGTTGGCTACATTTTCCTTGGTATGCAGAGCGTTTCTTACGCCCGCGGCTGAAAGGTTTTTACCGGTGTCGATATTGTAATCCCCCGTTGTAAAATCCGCGTCTGTTGTGTCTGTGTAATTACTTGCCATATACATACCCCTTTTTCTAAACCATAGTTAATAAATTATAACTTATACAACTATAGTTGTCAACTAGTAAAATGAAGGTTTGAGGAGTTTATATTATGAGTGACAATTTGCTGGCGCATATCGGCGGTACAATCCGCACGCTCAGACAAGCGCAAAAGAAATCTCTGGAAGAAATCGCTTTTGAGGCCAATATCAGTTATTTTTATTTGTCCCAGATCGAACACGGACAGCGCAATATGACAATCAAGGCTCTTTACCAAATCGCCTCGGCGCTGGGAGTAAAGCCGTTTTCGCTGCTGCCGGAAAACCGCATCAGCAACGCGCCGCAAAATAAAACTAATATCTTAAAAACTTTAAAACAATTGACCACGCAAATCAAAGCGCTGTAAAGTCCGGTTTCGGCCGCCGGATATGTTAAAATTCGGCATGCCGCGCATTGAACTGCTAGACCAAAATCTCATCAATCAGATTGCCGCCGGAGAAGTGATCGAGCGACCGGTGTCGGTGGTCAAAGAGCTGGTGGAGAACGCGCTCGACGCCGGCGCTACACGCATCACGATTGAGATCGCCGACGGCGGTAAACAGCTCATCAAGGTCAGCGACAACGGCTGCGGCATGGACGCCGAAGATCTGGCCAAATGCGTGGTGCGGCACGCCACCAGCA
>BGZN01000177.1 GCA_003864455.1 Candidatus Termititenax aidoneus
TTTCCGCGGAAATCGCGCGCCAGTATCAGATTATCAAAGACAAAAAGCAGAATATTTCTATCGACTATGCGGTTATGGAAAAAGAAGCGGCCAATATGGAATTGCTGCCCGCGCCGACCGCTCTGGAATGGAATGATGTCGGCGGCTGGATCGCGCTGCGCAAATACTATCCGGCGGACGCGCAGAATAATTTAGTTTTAAATTACGCGCGCGAAAAAATCGAGATTTCCGGTCTACGTGATTTGCTGGTCGTGAATACGGAAAACGGCATTTTGCTTTGTCCACAGGATCAGGCGCAGAGAGCCAAAGAAATTATCGCCGGCTTGGAAAAAAAACTGACTGCGGAAACCATAGACTGCCGAAATGTAGTTATCGAAAACCTCACGGCGCGTTATATTGGCGTGATCGGCGCGCAAAATATCAAAGTAATTTATCAGAATGGTGAATTAAACATTTTCAAGATTTAAGCGGGTGGAATATCTTTGCCATACGAATAATAGTGAGTAGCGGGATAAGTATTTTTCAATTAACCATAATCACAAGTATACTTGCAAATATACTTGGTTGTGGTATAATAATTTAAGAAGGTGATTTTATGCCGCAAATTTCTTTGTATATAGATAGCGCTACTTTAAATAAAATTACAAGGTCGGCCCGTCAGGACGAACTTTCTCTTTCTAAATGGGTAGGGGCTAATTTGCAGAGAATAGTTGATGAAACCTATCCGCCGGGCTTCTTTGATTTATTTGGTTCGGTTAAAGACAGCTCTATGCTAGAGCCGCCGGAAATCCCTGCTCATTACGATATTCCGCGGGCGCAGATATGATTTATTTTCTAGACACTGACACGTGTATTTATTTTCTAAACGGCGCTTATCCTAAATTGGCTGAACATTTTCGAGCAGTGTCTCCGTCGAATATTAAAATACCGGCCGTGGTCAAGGCCGAATTATTGTTTGGCCTGGAAAAAAGCAAACATAAAAAAACAAACAGAGAGAAATATGAGTGTTTTTTGAATACTTTTGCCACAGTTGCTTTTGCTGATGCGGCAGCGGAAATTTATGCTTCACTTAGAAATAGATTGGAAAAAGCCGGCAAACTTATCGGCCCTAACGACTTGTTAATTGCCTCTATTGTGTTGGCTGACGGCGGCACATTGGTGACGCATAACAAACGTGAATTTAAGCGTGTGCCGGATTTGTTAATCGACGACTGGACTGTCTGATTTACAGCTCCCAATTCGGCCGCGCTTGTATATTCAGCGGCGCAAAGTCTTTGGCCTGCCATTGCTGTATAGCAGCTCCGGCGATCATCGCCGCATTGTCCGTGCAAAAGGTCAGGTTTGGCAGATGTATGTACCGCTTTTGTTTTAAGCCTGCGGCGGCCAGCGTCCGGCGCAAGGTTTGATTGGCCGCCACGCCGCCGGCCAGATAAATATGCTCAATATTATGTTTTTGCGCGGCGGCCAGT
>BGZN01000178.1 GCA_003864455.1 Candidatus Termititenax aidoneus
TTCCGGTCATACAAGAAATTCTGCGCCGCAACCCCCGAGCGGTTATTTCGATCGACACGACGAAAAAATCCGTCGCGCTCGCCGCGGTCAAAGCCGGCGCGCGGATTATCAACGACATTTCCGGTTTGACCCGCGAGCCGCTGCTGGCCAGGATCGCCGCGGAGCACGGGGCTAAATTGATAATCATGCACCGCAGCGGCAATTCGCGCGTCATGCAGCGCCGGACAAAATACATCGATTTGCTGGACGACATTTTGCGCTTTTTGGCCAAAAGCATTTCCACCGCGCGGCGATACGGCGTGCCGCTGCAAGATATTATCGTTGACCCGGGCATCGGTTTTGGCAAAACCGCCGCGCAAAATCTTTATCTGCTCAAAAACCTGCGCGCTTTGCGCTGCCTGGGCTGCGCTGTGCTGCTTGGCACGTCGCGCAAATCCGTCATTGGCGACACCCTGCGCCGACCGGTTGACCAAAGGGAGTTTGGCACAGCCGCGACGAGCATTGCCGGTCTATTTGGCAATGTTGATTATTTGCGCGTGCACGATGTCGCCGCCAATCTCGACGCGGTCAAAATGCTTCACGCCATCTGGCAAAACAAACTATGAATGTTTTTCTAGGATTGGGCAGTAATCTCGGCGACCGCGCGCAAAACCTGCGCGACGCTCTGGCAGAACTCGGCAAATTAGAGAAAACCAAAATTCTAAAAACCGCCTCTTTTTATGACACCGCGCCGGCCGGCTATACGGAGCAGCCCCGTTTCCTCAACACCGCCGTGCAAATCGAGACCGCTTTGCCGCCGCGCGCGCTGCTGGCCGCTACGCAAAATATCGAAAAAAAACTCGGCCGCGCGCCGACTATGCGCTGGGGACCGCGTATCATCGACATAGATATTCTGGCCTACGCCGCGCAAATAATCGACGAGCCTGATTTGCATGTACCGCATCTGGAATTAATCCGGCGTCTTTTTGTTCTAGAGCCGCTGTGCGAGATCGCGCCGGAATATATAGAAGCCCGTTCCGGCCAAACCTACAGTTTGCTTTATACAGAATGTCTGGCCGCGGCTCTAGCCCAAGAATTGCAGCCCGGCGCTGTCGTCGCGCTCAACGGCGAGCTTGGCGCTGGCAAAACGACTTTTGCGCGCGCGCTGGTCAAGGCTCTGGGCAATACCGCCCATGTCGCCAGCCCTACTTTCACAATTCTTAATATCTATCCGGGCAAAATTCCGGTTTATCATTTTGATTTTTACCGCCTGCAGGACGCGGCGGATTTGGAAAATACCGGCGGAGCGGAATTTATCCCACCCAGCGACGGCGTTACTGTCATAGAGTGGACGGAGAAAATCCCCGAAATACTGCCGGAAAATTATTTGGAGATAACTATCACTGTAACAACTGAGCAGACCAGGGTTTTCACTATCGAGCGGCATTAAGCGTTTCCTTGACATTTACAATTTACTC
>BGZN01000179.1 GCA_003864455.1 Candidatus Termititenax aidoneus
AGGCCAGAATATCTTTGACTTCTTTGCGCGCGTAAAAACGCACGCCGCCGATCAGCCGGTAAGGAATTTGCCGCTTGTTAAAAACATCTTCAAAAATACGCGATTGAGCGTTGATGCGGTAGAACACCGCAAAATTATTCAGGCTATGCCGCGCGCGCAGTTTTTCCACCGTGTCTGCCACATATACGGCTTCTTCAGTTTCCGAACCGGTCAAAATAAAACTGCATTTTTCGCCGCCGAGTTTTTCAGCGGCACTGAAACTGTCCTGCTGTCCGCGCCATGACCGCCGACGGTATCATTATAAACATTATCATAATCCGCATACCCTCCACCGCGCAAAAATTTACCAACCAAATTTGGCGTGCCGTCAGCGCCATTACAAATTTTCCAGACTTTTTTGAATTCCGTGCTAGACTCATCCCAAGCGGTGGCGCTAAAGGTAAGTATTGTGCCCTTGGGAAAAAAGCTCAATGTGCTCAGTGAATTCAGCAGATTTACTTGTGCGCTGGTCAATTTGTCCTGTTTTTTAAATACCTGCGCTTCGGTAGCAACTTTAGTCCCGTCATTGGCGGCATCGTCAGTTTTAGCCTTGCCCAAGAGCGGCTCGGCCGCCGTCGTTGCCGTGCCGAATGTTTTAACACCGGTTATCGTCTCACTTCCGGCTTTGTGCAGCGCGTCGCTGTCTTGGGTTTTTCCACTCAAAGCAGTCGCCACGGCTTTTTCCGTGGGTATCTTGTTATCACTGGCGCTGGTTGTGTTAGTCTCCAAAGTTGTGGTTCTGGTCAGCGCGCCAAGAGTTCCGGCTGTCGTTGTCTTGGTTAAAATATCATTAGCCGTGCCCGCGGCTATCTTGTCCTGTTTGCCGCTCCTCAACGCGGCGAAATTTTTCCCGGCCAGTTTCGAGGACGGATAATAATTGTCGCTGGAATTAGCGTCCAAAACATCTGCCGTGTCATTAGTTGAAGACACCTGTTTATTGGCCACATTTTCTTTGGTATGCAAGGCATTTCTCACCCCTGCGGCTGAAAGGCTTTTGCCGGTGTCGATATTGTAATCCCCCGTTGTAAAATCCGTGTCTGTTGTGTCTGTGTAGTTACTTGCCATAAACATACCCCCTTTATCTACTAACCTATCGACTATTAATCGATAAGTTATATAACATATACTAACCGATAGGTTATGCTTTGTCAATGGCCAAACCGGAAACACCATACAAACCGAACTGGCAGACAATCAAAGCCGTTGGACAAAAAATACGTTTAATTAGACAGAAAAAGAAATTAAGCATTTATCAACTGTCTAATGCTTCGGGATTACATTTTGTCAGTGTTAGCAATATCGAAAACGGCCACAAAAATCTGACTGTCTCCACGCTTTATGATCTGGCCAAAGGCCTCAAAGTGCGCGCCGCGGAACTGCTGGTCTAATCATTGACAATCC
>BGZN01000180.1 GCA_003864455.1 Candidatus Termititenax aidoneus
ATTTCAAAGACCAATATTATGAACGCTGGCTGCGCTGGGGAATTACCAATTACCGCAAAGTGCTGGGCATTGTCAGCGTGATTTTTCTGGTCAGTTTTTGTTTGGTCTCATTGCTGTTAGATATAGGTTGAACCATTTTTTTGTATTTTATACTATATTCATAGCACTGTCAATAGTTTATTTATTACTAAATACCAAACAGCACATACTAATTATGCAACAAAACATAGTTTTTAGTAAACTTTCCGCCAAAATTATAGCCTAATAGGTTAAAAAATTAACTTACCACTGTAGACGTTTTTGAGGTGGCAGGTTAGCGACGGTATATTCCAACACATCGTAAACAGTTACAACCGTATGGGCTTCATTTTCGGCAATCGGAACTATTTTTAGGTTGCGCAGCACATCGCGCACTTTGATGTACTCGCTGCTCTGCGTGTCATCTAAACTAAAAACCTCGATAACGTTATAGCCATAATCACCCGCCGTAGAGATCGAAATTTTTTCCGTGTCAATATCGTATTCCGCCAGGATACTCAACAATTCCTCTTTGGCGTTGACCCGTTTCTGGCGTTCTTCCACCATGCGGATAATATCCTCCACCAAAATAGCTGAAGTAAATCTATCCTCATAACAAGTTACGCGGCCGACTTGACGCAGAAAATTTTTGGCAGTGTTATTCTCGGTCTGATCGATCAACTCGATCACATTGTCTTTCAAGCGGCCGCTGGTTACCACCCGAATCTTCTCAATAGCAACACCGTATTCAGAAAAAAGATTTAGCAGTTTGTCTTTGGCAAAATCTCTTTTTTCCTCCAAAGTCATAATGCTGCCCGTCAACTCGCAGGCTTTTTCCACATCTTCCAGAGACACCAGCAGCTTTTGACCAAGAAAGCCGTGCTTAGCCGTATGCGCAATATTGGAGAGATTGAGCGCCTGATAAATGCCTTCCAACTGCCGGCCGGTAAAACCGCTTAGTATGATCACGCTGCCGTCCAGCTTAAATTTAATATCAGCCACATTAATATTTTTATTACTGAAAAATATTTTCAGCTTATCCGCCGCAGGCTGGGTAACAATCTCTTTGGTAATCCGAATATCGGCTGACGCCGCGGTATTTGGTCTAAAAATAATTTCCCTATTTGTGCTGCCGTTAGACAATATTCCTCCGCGCTCAATGGTATGAATGATTTTTTCTGCCTCGTTTTCCAGGTTAATATTTTGCTGCACCACTAATTCGTTTGTCATAAATTTCCCCTTTCTTAAATTTTTTTCTCAAACGCCAAAAATCCCTCCGGAATTAACCGGAAAAGATTTTTGTTAATGTTGCGTTTGGAGCGTTTATAAGCGGAGACGCAGTTTCTGGTGCGCTCCGCAGAGAACATTTCGTACAAATAAGCGGACGGAAAGCACCTAT
>BGZN01000181.1 GCA_003864455.1 Candidatus Termititenax aidoneus
TCAACTGCGGCATATTGCTTACATCCAGCGTAGTCAGCTGGTTGTTGTAGCAACTTAGCCATGTCAACTGCGAATGACTGCTTACATTCAGCGTAGTCAGTTGGTTGCTGAAGCATTGCAGAAGTGTCAACTGCGGCATATTGCTTACATCCAGTGCGGTCAGCCGGTTGTTGTAGCAGTTTAGATGTGTCAACTGCGGCATATTGCTTACATCCAGCGCGGTCAGCTGGTTGTTGTAGCAATGTAGCGTTGTTAACTGCGGATAACTGCTTACATTCAGTGTGGTCAACTGGTTATTGCAGCAGTCCAGGTATCTCAACTGCGTATTACTGCTTACATTCAGCGTGGTTAACCGGTTGTTGGAGCAGGACAGATATGTCAACTGCGTATTACTGCTTACATTCAGCGCGGTCAGCTGGTTGTTGTTGCAATACAGATCTGTCAACTGCGTGTTACTGCTTACATTCAGCGTGGTTAACTGGTTGTTGTTGCAATACAGATCTGTCAACTGCGTGTTACTGCTTACATTCAGCGCGGTCAGCTGGTTGTTGTTGCAGGTCAGATGTGTCAACTGTGGCATATTGCTTACATTCAGCGCAGTCAGCTGGTTGTTGTCGCAATACAGCGTTGTCAACTGTGTATTACTGCTTACATTCAGCGTGGTCAGCCGGTTGTTGTCGCAATCCAGACGTGTTAACTGCGTATTACTGCTTACATTCAGCGTGGTCAGCCGGTTGTTGTTGCATAGCAGACTTGTCAACTGCGGCATATTGCTTACATTCAGCGCGGTCAGCTGGTTGTTGTGGCAATACAGATATGTCAACTGCGTATTATTGCTCACATTCAACGTGGTCAGCTGGTTGTTCTCGCAGGACAGATTTGTCAACTGCGTGTTACTGCTTACATTCAGCGCAGTAACGGCACAATCGGCAATATTTAAATAGGAGATTCCTCCACTGGCGGTGGTAACCGTTACCGTATAAGCGCCGGGAGAGGCATAGCTATGCGTCTTTTGATTAGTCCCCGTGGCGGTTGACTGTCCGTCGCCCCAGAATACGGTAGGGGCAACTGCGGAAGAGGCGGCTTCAAAACTTTTATCGAGGGTCTCGGTGGTGACCGTCCATGTAAAGGTGAGAGTGGCTTGTGCGGAAAGTGCGCCGCACAGGAGCAGCGCAGCAAAAAGGGCGGAAAGTTTTTTAATTGACAATGGACAATTTTCAATGAATAATGAATAATGAACAATGAATAATGCCATACGGCGGAGAATTGACAATGGACAATTGATAATGGACAATGGACAATTGATAATGAATAATTTGTTTCGAAAGGATAACTTTTTCATGGGATGATGATTTTAATATTTATGAGATGAAAAATAATGAATAATGAATAATGAATAATGAATAATT
>BGZN01000182.1 GCA_003864455.1 Candidatus Termititenax aidoneus
CAAAATGCAGACAACAGACAGCGTGTGGGCGGATCTTGGTTTGGTCCGGCCACCCAATGGCGGAATACTGCTGGAATATCAGGGCGAATATTACACCAATGAATTTGATCCCTCTGTAGATTTGAGCCTCAGGCAAACCCGGACTTCCCGGCCCAACGACGGCTTTTCCACTTATTTAAAACAGGTCAATAAGGATGCTGTGATAAAAGAACTCCATATATTGCCAGAAAATGTTGAGCAGGCTTTTCGCCCATTGAGAGAAAGGCAAATAGTATGGTTCACCAATATAATGTTGGCTTCCGAAATGAAAACAAGAGGCGACAACAGACAGGCTAGAGAATACATATTAAGGGCTGGCGAGATATATCCTAGCATCAGCACTGCCAGTACTTTAATTGATCTTGCCATTAAAGAAACGAACTATGTAGAAATAATTCATTATGCCTCGGAAATTTTGGAACGTTTCGGCTGTACTACAGGAGAGGACGCTAGTCATGCCTACAGATCCAGAGCAATTTCCTATAAAGAATTGCAGGATTATGCAAAGGCCGAAAAAGATTTTCTGGCATTTTTAAAACTGGCACAGGACAGCGGCGACGAGGAGGCCATCCGCGATGCTTATGACTGCCTGGTCTATCTTGCCTGTGATAATCTGAATGATTCGGAAAAAGTAGCGCAATATACCCTGGCACGGCTAAATCTAGGTGTGGATGACCCAGTTTATGAAATAGAACTGCGGAGAAATTTGGGCCTCGCCTATTTTAAGAAAAAAGATTATGCTGCGGCAATAGACAGTTTATTAATCGCCCGCAAAACTGCCAAACAGCTAGACACCCAGCAACTTGCCGTCATAGACGACGCTCTGATGTACCCAGCCATTAATGGAAGCATTTATATTGACGATTTGCTTAAAATAGCCGCCGAGAATCTAGACAGCACCAACAGTTTTCCTTTTCACTGGTATATAGGTCAATTTAATTTTGAACAACAAAATTATGCCGAGGCGCGGAAATATTTTTCTCTGATCTTAAATCAATTAATGAGTACAAAGCAGCTTGCCAATATCCCGGTGGTGTACTCTTGGTTAACGCGGATAGCCGCTAGGCAGCAGGATTATCGAGAGGTTCTGGCTAAAGCGCAGGATGGGTTGAAATTTAATAATGTCTATAGTTTTTTGCATTTGCAAAGTGCGCTGGCTTATTTGGTTTTGGGCAAGACAAAAGCGGCGGAAAAAGCTTTTGCCACGGCGCAAAATTTGTTTCAGCAAAACGGTGATTTTGGCAAGGACGCGGCGGGCGACCTGCAAGCTATCAAAGAATTTTTACTAAAGCAAGGCCGCCAGGACACCGCCGCCCAAGTTGATGATTGGCTGGCGCAGCTAAGCCAAACCAAGCG
>BGZN01000183.1 GCA_003864455.1 Candidatus Termititenax aidoneus
GTTGTGGTTAGCTTTAAGGATTCTCCCCCAGACTCAACCTTCGATACAATCTCTCCACCGCTCTGAAGTATTCCTCCCCCATTCCTCTTAATTTCCTCACGGGGTTACCATCTCTCATGCCCGCACATTTTTGGCAATATTTTCGATGCAAGTTTAGGACAATGAACATCGATATAAAAAATATATAAATGCAAAGGGGGAAAGAGTTATGGCTCTGGATATAAATAGTTTTGAAAAATCACTGCAAAGCGGCTTGAATCCGGCGTCTTGGAGCAGTCCGAAAAACATCGTCGAAGACGTGATCAAGGCCTCGCTCAAGGCCGGCAATGTCAAAGCGGTGAACACTGATTTGCTGGTGGAAGCCGCGATTCGCAATCCCGATGTGCTGGCCGATATCAAAGCGGTGGCCGGCCGTTTACTCAACGATAAACTTTGAATCAGGTGTATTGAATATTAGGTTAAGCGCAGAGAATATCTTTTCCTGCGCGAACACGGCATAGCACTGAAGGTTACGTTCGCTCCGGAAAAATATTCTCTGCGCTTTAACGCAATCTGACAATTTGGGCTTTGTCAATATGGTATAATATTGCCTGAAGTGGGGTATTCATTAGAATAATAAATCGCTAAATTTCCATGCAAGTTTGGGCGGACTTGTGTCGATACTGTTTTAGCAAAGGAGTGGATAAAAATGTCGGAAGAGACAACCATGGTTTATACGCTGATCCTGAATCCGCGGGAAAAAATGCCGGCCAAAGAAGCTGATGCCAAACGCTTTGCGCATATGGTACACAATGAGCTGGAAGATTTGATGGCGCAAATTGCCAGCGAGGAAAAAGAAATCGTAATCGACGGCACGACTATCGACAAAACTTCCACGCTGGGCGCAATGATTATCAACGACAAACTGTCAGAAATCGAATCAAAGAATACGCAAAACTTTAGTCTGCTCAGCGAGATCCGCCGCGCGGAAGATAGTTTGCGCCAAATTTTAGGCTAGGAGGATTGGCTATGGCAAACCTAATGGAATCCTATTCGTTTATTCAAAAACCGCGCAAGCCGATGCAGGCGGATAGAACGACGATCGATTATTCTTACGCGTCCAGCGCCAGTCTCGACAAGAAAACTAATTATTTAATGGAAATGCTGAAATTTTTGCCGAATTATGAGCGCAAAGGTTTTGCTCTGGAGGAAACCGCAGATGATTATGATCAATACGGCAAGATGGCCGACAATTCGCCGGTGTTCGGTCTGGCGACTGGCTCCGGCAAGGCTTACGGCAGCGCGTACGGCGTGGCCGGCTTGCAGTTTATGACAGACAACGCCGCGGATTTTCAGCATTTGAATAACACCGACATTTTAGCCGCGCCAGTGAATAGCTTGATC
>BGZN01000184.1 GCA_003864455.1 Candidatus Termititenax aidoneus
CCGGCCAATATTTACGCGCGGCTTCCAGCAGATTTTGCATGCCGAGAATATTGGTCTGCACAAAAATCTCCGGCCCGGAAATCGAGCGGTCGACATGCGATTCTGCGGCAAAATTAATTACATAATCCAGGCCTTCGGCAAACAGTTTGTCGACCAAATTTTTGTCACCGATGAAGTTTACGGCTCGCTGGGCGCGGCCGGTTATTTCACCGAAGAAACTCCGCTGCAGCCAAATTCGCCGTACAGCGCCAGCAAAGCCGGAGCCGATTTACTGGTACGCGCTTATTTTCACACCTTTGGCCTGCCGCTTTTGACGACGCGCTGCTCCAATAATTACGGGCCGTATCAGTTTCCGGAAAAACTAATTCCGCTGATGATCAATAACGCGCTGGCCGATCAGCCTTTGCCGGTGTACGGCGACGGCCGGAATGTCCGTGATTGGCTGCACGTCAGCGACCATTGCGAGGCGCTGGATATTGTTTTGCATCAGGGCGCGGCCGGCGAGGTTTACAATATCGGCGGTCATAATGAAAAAGAAAATATTTATATTGTGAAATTAATTTTGAGCGAATTAAAAAAGCCCGAGACACTCATTAAATATATCCAGGACCGTCCCGGACATGACCGGCGTTACGCTATTGACGCCGGCAAAATGGCTAAATGTTTCGGCTGGCGGCCGCGCTACGCTTTTGAACAGGGCATCAAAGAAACGCTACAGTGGTATTTAGAAAATCAAAAATGGGTTGCTTCCGTAAAATCCGGCGATTATCAAAAATATTACGCCAAACAATATGCCGGACGTTAGCCGCTTCAATTCGTTTTGGCCGGAAGGAGAATTATGGCAAATTATATAGAAAATCGTCCGTGGGGCAGTTTTGAAGTTTTGCTGGACAATGTGAATTACAAAGTGAAAACTTTGACCGTCCGTCCGCAAAAACGTTTGAGTTTGCAGTCGCATAAACGACGCAATGAAAACTGGGTGGTCGTGGCTGGGCAGGCTTATGTGGAGATCGACGACGAGTTTTTGATTTTAGATAAAGGACAGCATGTGTTTATACCAATCGGCGCGAAACACCGGCTGGAAAATAAAGGCGAGGTGGATTTGGTGGTTGTGGAAACGCAGACCGGCGATTATTTCGGCGAAGACGATATTGTCCGTTACGCTGATGATTTTCAGAGAACTTAAGCGATGAGTAAATTGGGGGATTTTCTCTGGCAGGGTTTAGATTGTCTTTTTGGCGGCGGCCTGTACGCCGTGCCGCCGGTGGTTCTTTTGATAATTGTCTGGCTGATTTTCCGGCAAAGAATTAAACATTCCGGCTGGCGTATCGGCGGCGCGGCGCTTTTTTTGCTGGTCTTTAGCGCG
>BGZN01000185.1 GCA_003864455.1 Candidatus Termititenax aidoneus
GGCATGACCGACCTTGCGCGTGTCGCAGCGGCGCGTGACCCAGTTCACCACATCGTAAGAAGTCCAGCCTGGCGGTTTATGAAAAGAATAAAGCCCGTGCTCAAAAAACATTTTTATTGAAATATTGAACAATTTGTTTTTGAGCTTCCGCCAGTGTCGCGCCAAAAATTTTTCCGGCTGCGGCTTTGCAGTGTCCGCCGCCGTTGAAATGAGCGGCAACTTTTGCCACATCCAGCGCGGTTTTGGAGCGCAGACTGACTTTGATATAATCGGCTTTTTCTACCAGCACGGCTACGGCTTCCGCGTTTTTCTCGCGGCGGATAAAATCGATGAGAAAACGATTGTCCACTTTCAGCGTTTGAGGAATAATCGCCACGCTCAATTTCTGCCGGCAAAAACTTTGCGTCTGACTGACCGCCCGGGCAAAATCGAGAATTTCCCGCCGGCTCAATTGCTCGTTCAGTTTGTTGTAAACGGCATTGGGATTTACGCCCAGACGCGCGCAGGCCTGAGCCGCGCTGAAGACCCGCGCATCCGTGTTAGCAAAAGCAAAATTGCCGGTGTCGCTGCTCAAGCCCCAATACAAATATTCCGCCATAGTTTTGGTTAATTTGATTTTTAGTTTTTGCAGCAAATCATAAATGACCAGCGTGCAGGACGCGGCGCTGTGGTCAATAATATTTATCTCCGCGAATTTCCGGCTGCTGACATGATGATCGATGCAAATATCAATTTTTTGATTTTTGTAGCCGTACAACCGGCCAGCGTCGCTGGCGTCCACAGAAGCGATCAGATCAAATTGTTTTTGACAAACATTAGCAGAGCGGACATTGAGCGGAGTATCCTGCGGATACGCTGTCGAAATGTCCGCTTTTTTAATAAAAGCATTTAATTCGTTTTTATGCTGAGGATCAAGCCAGACGATGACCCGCGCCCGCGGATTTATTTTTTTGATTAATTCTCGCAGAAGATAAGCCGAACCCAGCGCGTCAGCGTCAGGATCGACATGGGTCAGAATTAGAATGTTTTTGGCTTTTTTAAATATTAGCTGCCAGGTGTTTTTCACGTTTCGCCCTCTCTTTCGCCAGCCGGTTGAGGATTTCCAGACGCTTATTGCCGGCGTCCAGCGAATCATCGAGAATAAAGCGCAGTTTCGGCACAAGGCGCGTGTCGATAGTTTCGGCCAGAATGCCGCGGATAAAAGGAATGGCCGAGATCAAGCCGCGCAAGGTTTTCTTTTTTTCTTCCGGCGCGCCTAGACAGGAGACAAAAATTTTGGCGGACGAAAGATCCGCCGAAGCCTGCACTTCAGTGATCGACACAAAACCGATACGGTGAT
>BGZN01000186.1 GCA_003864455.1 Candidatus Termititenax aidoneus
CCGCGGTTGGCGATTAGTATTTTCTTAAACATATTTAGCCTCTCTTGCCGCAGTTAAAAAACAGCCCTGAATTATAACACCCGTCTATAATATATTAAATAATTGATATTTGGGCAAAAAACACGCTATATGTAGCGTGGACACGCCATTATGGTGTGTGATTTAACAGGCGCCTCCCCTCTTTTACAGAGGGGAGGCAGCTAATCGCAGTTAATTATTAAATTCCAGAAAAATCAACATCGTTAAAGTTTACCAGCAGAACATTTTTGATGTTTGCGCGAGAAGTATTTTTCCTGTTTGGGCTGTCGTCATCAAAATAATCATAACCCTTATACATAGTCTTAGCTACTGTCATTACGATTTCCACCGCATTATCATAATCAGGCTTTAATTGGGTGCTTACCACTAACGCTTGTTTTATTAAGTCCAGCGGAACTTGCATTTCAAATTTATTATCACCAATCATACTTGCCTTAATATTTGCTCTCTTGAGATAACTATTACCCAATAATCCATTGCTGACATCATCAATTTCGTAGAAAAAATCGGCGTGGTCACCATCATCACTAGTAAGAAGTCCGGAAGCCGCCGTAAGCTTAAAAACACGTTCTTGCTTGGCTTCATCTTTGACGTAACCAGTATTTAATCCCATAAAAATATGCGCCAGCCATCTATCGTCGTCTTTATCTTTGTCATCCTCGGAGTAACCGGTAGGATAAATTTTCAAGGCATATACATAGTGGTCTGTTCCATCTTTTGAGTAAAAATTTCTGCCTTCAGGCATTTCCCAAAGCAGATAAAAATTAGCGTCATCTCTGGCGACTTTAACTCTTTGGACTTTTAGAATATCTTTGTCGTCGTCATACTGCGCTATTGGGTTTTCATTGGAGGGTAAATTATAATCAGCGTCAAACAAAACGGTGTAATTGGTATCCCAATCTGCAGCCACGCCGTCAATGGTTTTTGTGCTATGCGCCAACACGGTAAGGTTTGGCTGTTGAGAATTTCTTATTTGTTCCGCGTAGTCAACGAGCTTGCTCTCATTATCTTTGGCTGCTGCGAATAATTCATATACCTTGCCCGCTGCTGCGTTAGAGTCAGTCAGCGCGTCTTTTATCTCGTCTTTTTTTTCTATAACCTTATCCACAAAAGTCTTGGTGGACGCATCAACATTCACCGTCACCGTATCGGAAAAACGCGGTTTGGCGGTCACATTACTCTGCACGTCGCTGTTTTTTCTTATGCGCACCTCGTAAACTTTGGTGGCGTCCAGACCAGCAGCAGAATATTTGCCGTCCTCTATTTTTATGCTGGCATTCACCGTCGCGCCAGTCAAA
>BGZN01000187.1 GCA_003864455.1 Candidatus Termititenax aidoneus
CGGTCTGGCTACCTGGGTGACCGGCCAGGATTTGCTCAATATGGCGCGTTTTGGCCAGATCCAAAATCCGGTTTTGCTAACGCTGATCCGTTCCACCGATATAGTGCCGGAAAATAATTACATCATGGTCGATCAGGTCGCCACTTTTCAGCGCGCGCAAAATTCGCTGATCAACGATTTGGGACCGGAGCGCGCCAGAGTGGCCGGACGCAACATCATCGAAATACGCGGTCAGGTGGACAATCTCGGCAATATCGGCCTCGGCATCGATGAAACAATTATTGAAAACTTAAAAATCTATAAATTCCAGATTATCCCTAAACTGGCCGACAGCCGCCGCATTGACGCGGTGTCGCTGGGTTTAAAAATTGACGCGATTTGTGCATTGACCGGCGCGCGCACCTTGATCTTTGGCGGCAATGAAATTTTGGGCTACGGCGGCAATCTTACTTTGGTCGCGGAAAAAATGCGGAAAAACAATGTTAATTTTGGCGTGATCGAGTTTTTGGAACAAAAAGGTTCGCGCGCTTTAGCCGAGTATTTGCCGGGCAGCAATATCGGTGTGCATACGGTAACTTCCGCGCAGCTGCAGCGCCTGACTAAAGAGCGCGCGTTAGACCGTTATTTGCTGGCCACGCTGGACCGCGGCATGCGCATTTTGTATTTGCGCGCGTTCACCAATGAAAACCTGGCCAGCGATTTGCTGGCTTACAATGAAGATTTTATCTCAACGCTAAAAACCCGTCTGGAACGCCGCGGCACGACAGTTTTGCCGGTGGAAAAAGTGTCGCTGGGTCTCAATCCTGACCTTTCTATAATATTCAGTGTTTTTATTTCGCTGGGTTTAGTGCCGGTCTTTTATTTTTTCTTAAAACTATTTTTTAAAAACCTGCCGGAAAATATTTTTTGGTGGGGTTTGGTTCTGGTGCTTCTGTTCGACGCGGCTTTTTGGCGCTTGGATTATTTTAGCCAGTGGCGGGCTTTGATGGCGCTGGCTGCGTCGATAGTTTTCCCGACTATGGCGATGCTGACCCAGCTGCCCAAGATCGACAACTGGCCGGCGGATAAAATAACTTTCCGTGAGACACTGCTTTTGGTTTTGCGCATTGTCGGTATCACCATGCTCGGCGCTTTGCTGATCATCGCGCTGCTTTCCGACAGTTATCATATGTTGAAAATCTATCAATTCCGCGGTGTCAAACTGGCTTTTGGCCTGATATTTGCCCGGCGCCAGCATTTTGGCGGCTTGCAAGATCCGGCGGTATTTGTCGGTGTTGTCATCGACCTGGCCGGAAATAATCAGCGGCGTGCGCGCCTCGTCGATCAAAATGCTG
>BGZN01000188.1 GCA_003864455.1 Candidatus Termititenax aidoneus
CGGCTTTCAAAGGCGCGAAACCCTATCATCAGGCTTATCAGCGCGGCGTGAAAATCATCGGCGCGACGGCGCATTTTGCCACGGAGGACTTGGATCAGGGGCCGATTATTCAGCAAAATGTTGTGCAAATTACGCACCGCGATTCCGTTGAGCATTTGATTGCCAAAGGGCGCGACTTGGAGCGCAAAGTGCTTTCTGATGCCGTGCGTTATTTCCTCAACGGCCGCCTTTTCGTTTGCGGCAATAGGACGATTATTCTATAATTTTTTGTAAGAATTCCGCTGGTTCATATAACGGAACTTTGCTGTCTGGATAATCCTGTTTATTGCGGCTGACAATGCCGTCCATTTGAGCGCCAAGAGCAGTTGTATATTGCACTGCGTCTTCAAAATCTTTCCATTGCAAATCAAGAGCGTTCAAAATTTCTGGTTCTGCCACTGCCAAAATTGTGAAAATGGCTGTAAGCTGGCGTAAAATTTTCTGCACATTTTTATTGCCAACCACTTTACGCACAAGGTAGTAAATATCGGTAAACGCTGTCGCGGAAATAAAACCATTTATTTTGTCGGCTTCTGCTAATTCAAAAATCTTTAGAGCCTCAATATAAAACGGAGAACGTTTTAACAATACATCCAGAATAATATTTGTATCAAGCAGTATGTTCATATTTGGCCAGGCGCTCAGCTTTTAATTCCTCTAAAGACAGCTCAACACCTGCCGCAATGCCGAGCAGTTGTTGAGATATGGAAGCCTGATTATTTTCCGGTTTGACTAATTTGTTTTTATGATATGCGTCATCCATGACAATCCTCAAGACAGGCACTCCATTTTTGGTGATAGCTACATTATCCGTCTCTGTATTTCCCAGATACTTTTGTAAATTCTGAGAAAAATCAGTAAAACTCACTTCACGCATTAGAACACCTCACCTATAATTATAACATAACGTGTTTGCGGCAATAGGACGATTATTCTATAATGCGCCTATGGCCGACAGTTCTTTTGACGTAGTTTCCGAGCCGGATTTGCAGCTCGTCAATAACGCGCTGAATACGGCGCGCAAGGAAATCGCCACGCGCTATGATTTTCGCGGCAGCACGGCCTCTATCGAATTGAACAATCTCGATTTGCTCTTTAAGGCCGAGGACGATTACAAAGTCGGCGCGATGGTCGATATTTTCAAGCAAAAGTCCATCAAGCAGGGTGTCGACTTGGCATTTTTTGATTTTGGTCAGAAAACCGAGGACGCGCTGGGCGGCACGATTAAACAAAACGTTAAAATAAAAAAAGGCATTGACCGCGAAAAGGCCAAAGAAATAAATCAATACATC
>BGZN01000189.1 GCA_003864455.1 Candidatus Termititenax aidoneus
TCGGTGGCCGTTTTCGCGCGACCGGTGGCTGAGCGTAGTCGAAGCCACACAACACAACAAAAAAAGGAGAAAAAATATGAAAAAAATAATTTTAGCGATTTTCACAGTAATGTTGGCGCTGGCCATATTTGGCTGCGGCAAAATGCAGCAGGCGAGCGGCGGCGGAGGCGGTTCGTCCAGTGGCGGCGGTTCTTATACGACGCCGTCCACGCTGACTATTTACGGCAAGGTTGATGACGGTATTATTTCTGATGAGGCGAATGTTTCCGCTCTGAATTATACGGCGCAGAGTTTCGCCGGACTAAAAGTCGCGCTGTACAAATACGGCGCCAGCACAACGATCAATGAAACGGAAATAAAATCGGACAACACTTACGAGCTAGCCGGCCTAACTCTCAATGCAGCCTATACAGCGCGGGTTGTTGGAAAAAATCTGGAAAGCATCGTTTTCGGCGCAAAATCCGAGACGGAGCAGAGTAAAAAAATCAACATCGATAAAATCTCGACAGTGGTGGCCGAGGCGGTTTCTGCCAATGCCGAGGCCAGAGATGCGTTTGAGAATTTTGCTGGCGGCGCGGTAGAAAAAGTAAAAGAAAGCATGGAGGCAGCAAGAACCGCAGCTGAAGAAGTCGCTGCGGCACATGAGGGTAAGATCAGCAAAGATGACATTGCCGCGGCTATAAACTTCAAACCGACGCGGACGCTAAAATTAGTACATAAATCAGATCCGGCCGACGCCATCGGAGCAGACGGTTATGATGGTTTTGAGATTAACATCACTCCTGTGCCATTGGAAAAAAATGACTACACAGAGAGTGTTCGTCAAAATGGCAAGGATTTTGCGATGATTTACACTGAATATACCTATGAAAAAGGCACAACCATTAACTTTACGGCGACGAAAAAATTGGGTAATCCAAGATCATTTCTCTGGTATGAATGGAGTCTCTGGGACAGTGATTTTGCTGGACAGACGTTAAACGAATTGATTAACGAAACTGTCGTCCAGCGCACAGGAGCAGGTAAACACTATTACGAAGAATTTGAGTATAAGTTAGATGAACATGTAATATTTTTCTGCGGTGAAACAGACAGATGGAACGGCGATGTTAGTACTGAATGGCAGTCTGTTGATCTGGACAACAAGCATCTTGGCAATGTGTCGCCTGGCCTGAACAGCGTCAGGTTCAAAAAAGAGAATGACGATCTGGTATTTGAATTTGACACGAAATTAACCCTGGGGCTGGACACCATTTATATGAGTATGCAAAGTTATGATTATACGGAGTCTGTGTCGGGAGAGTGGCGGCAGCGGACTTTAAGG
>BGZN01000190.1 GCA_003864455.1 Candidatus Termititenax aidoneus
TCCGCGTGCTGGCACGGGTCTTGTTTTTTTTCCCGTTCATTCCAGCCGCGCGCGATAATGCGCCCGTTTTTCACAATGACCGCGCCGACCGGCACTTCGCCGTTTTGCAGAGCTTTCCGCGCCTGCCGCAAAGCCGCGCGCATGAAATATTCGTCATTCTTATTTTGCATTTGCCGAAATAATAGCATAAACTTTTGGCATGAAAATTTCCGTGCTTTTACCGGCTTACAATGCCGCGCGCTATTTGCCGGAAACGCTGAACTCTCTGGCCAGCCAGACTTTTCGGGATTTTGAAATTGTTTTTGTGGACGACTGCTCGACCGACAATACTTTAGCGATTATGCAGGATAACGCCGCCAGATTTCCAGCTGTGCAGATTATTCATAATGAAGCCAATCAAAAACTCTCGCGCACTTTGAATATCGGCCTGCGGCGCTGTCAGGGCGAGTACATTTTTCGCATTGACGCCGACGATTTGCTCGCGCCGGACGGACTGGAAAAAATGCTGAAAACGCTGGAGCGAAATCCACAGGCCAGCGGCGTGGTTTGCGACCGTCTGCATATTGATGCCGACAGCAAACCCAAACGTATATCGCTCACGCTAACCGAAGATTATTATCTCAAGAAAAATATTTTGTTCCGCACGGCTTTCGGCGGCCAACCTTGCTTGATTCGCAGAGACATTTGGTTTGCCGCCGGATTGTTCAACGAGGACTTGCGTTTTTTGGAAGATTACGAAATGGGTTTGAAAATGACGCGGCATATTCATATCGTCGGCGTGCCGGAGCGTCTGTATTTTTACCGCGAGTATGAAGGCAATATGACCAGCCAGAGCCGTCAGGACAAAACTCCGCAGACGCGCGCGCATATTCAAAATCTAAAAAACACATTGTTCACACCGGCTGATTACAGCAACGACTGGGAACAGGTCAAGCGGCACAAAGATTTGCTGTTTGACTATGCGGTGGAACGCCATAAAAAATACGCCAATACTATCTTGCGCTGCGCCCTGCATCTGGCCGCGCTGGGGCGCCGGTCGGACGCGCTCGCCGAAATAAAAAAAGCCGAGTATCTAGCGCCGCAGCTTAATTACAGCGCGTTCGCTCTTTTACTGAAACTGGGTTTTAAAAATCTCGACAAATTCCGCATCAACATGAATTGCTGGTTCAATTACGCTTACGACGACCACAATGTAATAGCTGTATCGTCAGGCGGTGGGGAGAAGCGCAGGTAATTAATTGTCTGCGTTTTGATGCTAACCAAAACATTTACTCAATATTTGGTTTTTTGAGTGTTTCTCAATAAACTTTTTA
>BGZN01000191.1 GCA_003864455.1 Candidatus Termititenax aidoneus
GAAAAGGATTTTGCTTCAACGCCTTGGCTCGCAAGGCCGTCAACCACTCTTGCAGCCATTTTTGCAGTGCTGCCCCACATAGTATCGTAAACGATAACGGCTTTCTTTTTGCTTTTCTGCGCCGCAAAATCGCGGTACATCGCGATAATTTCCGGTATCATTTTTGTCCAAATCACGCCGTGGTCGGGGCATATCATGCGCGGATTTATGCCCTTTTGCTCTACCAGTTTCAAAAACGAGCCGACTATTTTAGAATAAGGCAAAATTATATTGGCGTAATATTTACGAAATTCATAAATCCAGTCTTCGCGGTTGGTTTCGTAGTCAAAACGCTGCGTGCAGGCATAATGCATGCCGAAAATATCATTGCAAAATAAAATATTTTCTTTATTTAACAGGGCCACCATGCTGTCCGGCCAATGCAACATCCGCGATTCCAAAAAAGTAAAACTGTCTTCGCCTATATCAAGCGTTGCGCCGTTGGCAAGCGGGTCTATTTGCAAATCCTGCCCTAATTGTTCTTTAATATTTTGGACGCCGATAGTTGAAGCATAAACTTTTTGAGGTTTAAAATCGGAAATTGTTTTGCGCAGCGCGCCGCTGTGGTCCATTTCGGCGTGATTGCATATTATAATATCAATTTTTTTATCGCCCAAAACGCTAAGCAGGCGGGCTTTCATTTCTTCGTAAAAAGGCTCTTTTACCGTATCAATCAAAACGGTCTTTTTATCCAGCACCAGAAAAGCGTTATACGTCGTTCCCTGATTTGTGGAATATCCGTGGAAATCGCGTATATTCCAGTCAATTGCGCCGACCCAGTAAATTTTATCGGTTATTTTAACTGCCTGCATACAAACTCCCCCCTGTAAATATTTGCGCACAATTAAAAACTGTCTCTCAGAATTATATGATAGCAAATAATGACAATATGTTTCAGAAGAAAAACCGCCGATTTATGCATAAAAAAGTCCAGTTGGTAATTTCTTTGCGGCAATTATCAAAGAGACGGCTTTTTAAAGTTATGTTATAGTCAATATGTTATAGTCAATATGAATTTAAATAATGATTATTTTAATACGGAAAGACCCTGATTAAGGTATTATTGTGTTGTCAATGCAAGGAAGCGATGGGACAAATGTCGCGAAGCGTACGAAGCAATCCACACGCTGACATATTTCCGTAAAGATGTCTTTACTGTTCGCGCGGCTTACACCCATTTTGTGTGTGGATTGCCGCGCTTTATAAATTCCACCACCAGAAGTTTATCGAAGTCGGGCTTTGGAAGCGGC
>BGZN01000192.1 GCA_003864455.1 Candidatus Termititenax aidoneus
GGTCTTGAAAAAGCGGCTTATTGATGAGGGTTCTCAACTGCTTACAAATTGTAAGCAGTTGAAGATGTTAGCCTCGGACGGCAAAATGCGCCTGACTGATGTCGCCAATACCGAGCAACTCCTGCGGCTTATCCAGTCCATACCCTCGCCCAAAGCCGAGCCGTTCAAACTCTGGCTGGCAATGGTGGGCAAGGAGCGCATAGACGAGACCATAGACCCGGAATTGACCATCGACCGCGCCCTGACCACCTATCTTAAAAAAGGCTACAGCCGCGAGTGGATTAACCAGAGATTACAGGCCATTCAAGTGCGTAAGGAATTGGCTGACGAGTGGCAGGACAGGGGTGTTAAGGCTGGCGCAGAATACGCCATACTGACGGACGAAATTACTCGCGCTTGGGCGGGATTGTCTACCAGAGATTATAAGAAACTAAAAGGTTTGAAAAAAGAAAATCTGCGCGACAACATGAGTACGCTGGAGTTGGTCTTGAACATGCTGGCCGAGGCGACGACTACCACGCTCTCCAAGAAGCACAAGCCAGCCAACTTTGAGGAGAGCCGCACGATAGCCAAAAGAGGCGGTAAGGTTGCTGGCAATGCACGCCAAGAAATTGAGGCTGACACTGGCGAGCCTGTCATTACTCGGAAAAACGCCATCGATTTTACGCAACTCTTGGGCGCAGTCATTGAGGAGCGTGATAGGAAAAGGTAGTTTAATGCTTGCTAAACTAAAAAATCGTCCTTGTCTCACGTTGCTGGTGCGGCTAGCCACGTTGGGCTTGGTTGGTTGCTGGGTGTATCTCTATTATCTTTTCTTTTCCGGCCCTCAATCAACTGGTGTTCCTGACCCTACTTGGTGGGTATTATACTGTGGGCTGAAATGGGGGATTTTTACAAATATGGGGCTTTGGCTTGCCACACTGAAAATTTCTAAAAAATATATTTTCTTCAAAATAATTATTTTTCCTCTTATGACCCCATCACTATTGTTATATAGCCTTATAATACTTTTGAGATTCTTTGATTTGTGGCTTAACATAATATGTGTAATAATTCTTTATCTGATTCATTTTGTGGGATTATATTTGTTATTTTCAAAGGATGATGATAGGCAATGAAAACACTTCAATCCTATGAATTAAAAGACATTCTTGCACAAGAAGCTCACGATTATTTTGATAAAAACATTCATCCTGTAGCTGAGGCTGGTTTTGGAGATAATGACGTAGATGCCTTTCGGCATTCTTATGTTAGTGGGGTATTTGCGCAAGAATCTGG
>BGZN01000193.1 GCA_003864455.1 Candidatus Termititenax aidoneus
TATGCCGCCGCCGCTGATTATCCCGACACTTTGCGTTTGCTCAAAACTTTTAAAAATCTGCTGATCACGCGCACTTTTTCCAAGATTTACGGTTTGGCCGGACTGCGCGCAGGTTATGTAATCGCCGCTCCGGAAACTATCGCTTATCTCAATAAAACCCGCGAACCTTTCAATGTCAACGCGCTGGCGCAGACCGCGGCGGCGGCGGCTCTGCAGGACACTGATTTTGTGCGAAAATCGCGCGAAAATAACGAAGCCGGCAAAAAATATCTCTACGCGGAATTTGCCAAATTGAAATTAAAATATTATCCGACGGAAGCAAATTTTATTTTTGTTTATATTGGCCAGGACTGTGCCGCGGCTTTTCAAAAACTGATGGACAGGGGCGTTACGGTGCGCCCGATGCGGAGCTTTGGCATCAAGGACGCGATACGCGTGACGATCGGCACGCCGGAACAAAATCAAAAATTTGTCGCCGCTTTGAAGGAGATTTTGTAATCTTGCTGAAACGCACGCCGCTTTATGAGGAGCATTTAAAACTAAACGCCAAAATGGTCGAGTTTGGCGGCTGGGAAATGCCGCTGCAATATCAAGGACTGCTCGCGGAGCATCAAGCGGTGCGCACCGGTATGTTTGACGCCGGACACATGGGCGTTGTGAAATTTCTCGCGTCGGAAAAACTGTTGTCCGCTCAGCGTACCGCGCTGACCAGATATATTGACGATATGGAAATTGGCCAGATCCGCTACAACCGGATCCGCAACGCGCAGAACGGAATTGTTGACGACATTTTGATTTACAAAGATTACGAAAATTATTTAAGCGTTTTCAACGCGGCCAATATCGAAAAAGATCAAAAGTTTTTTGCAGACCTGGGCGTAGAATGTGAGCTGCTGGGCTGGCATGTGCTCGCGGTGCAGGGGCCGGAAGCGGAGAGCATTGTACAGCGGCACACTGCCGAGGATTTGGAGCAGATGAAATACTATACTTTTTTGCCCCTGGAATTTGCTGAATACGATGTTCTGGCCAGCAAGACCGGCTACACTGGCGAGCGCGGTTTTGAGCTGATGCTGCCGGCGGAAAACTGCGCGGCGGTCTGGGAGTTGCTTTTGCAGGACGGCGTGATACCCTGCGGTTTGGGCGCGCGCGACACTCTGCGCATCGAAGCTGGTATGCCGCTGTACGGCCATGAGCTGCGTGAGGTCTGGACTTCCGCGCAGACGGACAGTATCGTGGGTTTAAAAATGCTCGACAATTTTGGCGTGCC
>BGZN01000194.1 GCA_003864455.1 Candidatus Termititenax aidoneus
GTGGAGCGTCTCGCCAAAAAATCGGTCATCATCAAAAAATTGGTTTCGGTGGAAACGCTCGGCAATGTGGACTATATCTGCACGGACAAAACCGGCACGATCACGCAGCATGTCATGACGGTCAAAGAATATTTCCTCAAAGGCGGATACCATGCCAGCGCGGAAATACTGGCGATGCTGGCCGACGGCGACACAGAATTAATCAACGACATTTTTGAAGCGGCAATCACCGCCTCGACCGCCAGTCTGGTGGAAAAAGACGGAACTATCCAGCAGGAAATTGGCGACCCGACCGAGACCGCGCTGCTCAAGTCCGCTTATTTGAGCGGCTTCAAAGCGGAAACTCTGCTGAAAACTCATAAAGTTCAAGAAATGCTGCCCTTTTCTTCCGACCGCATGTATTCCGCCGCCAAAGTGCTGGAGAGCGACAACACTTCTGAAGTTTATCTCAAGGGCGCGCCGGAAAAAATCCTCGCGCTCTGCGACCGCTGGCACGACGGCGCTAAAATTCTGCCGCTCAAGCCTAAACAGTTTCTGTCAGAACTGGCGGAAAAATCGGCCGGCGGTTTCCGGCTGATCGGTTTTGCCAAATTTACCGGTAAAATTTCGCTGACTGCTCCAGCGTCCAAAGGCATATTCCTCGGCGCGGCGGTGATTTACGATCCGCCCAAGGACGAAGTGAAACAGGTTATTCAGGAAGCCCATGCCGCCGGAGTGCAGGTAGTGATGATTACCGGCGACAGCAAAAAAACCGGATTTTCCATCGCCGAACATGTTGGCATCGCGCGAAAAATCACGCAGGTCGTGGAAGGCAAGGACTGGGAAAAATATTCGGAAGCCAAACGCGCCAAAGCTGTGGAAGACCTGCGCGTGTACTCGCGCGTCGCGCCGCTGGACAAGCTGGATATAGTCGCCGCGCTCAAAGCCAATAAGCACATCGTGGCCATGACCGGCGACGGCGTGAATGACGCGCCCGCTCTCAAAAAAGCCGATGTCGGCATCGCCATGGGCAAAGCCGGCACGCAGGTCGCGCAGGAAGCGGCGGACATTATTTTGACCGATGACAATTTCTCGACGATAGTGCATGCCGTGCGCGAGGGCCGGACGGTGTACAGCAATCTCAAAAAACTGATAGTCTATCTCATCACAAACAATATCGGCAAAGTGCTGGCCATTCTCGGTCTGCCGCTGTTTGGATTTGGCGCGCCGCTGCTGCCCCTGCAAATACTTTGGTCTAATGTCGTCATGGAATCCCTGCC
>BGZN01000195.1 GCA_003864455.1 Candidatus Termititenax aidoneus
GCGTTTCCATTTTATTTATAGCCAACAGTACTTGACAGCCGCTGCGTTTGAGCAAAAGCGCGACTTCCTGGTCGAGATGATGCAGGCCAGCTTTGCCGTCCGCGACCATGATTATCAGGTCGGCCTCGGCCAGGGCGACGCGCACTTGAGATTCGATGTCTTTTTGAAAATCCAGACTGCGGTTCAAACTGTCGTCATTGTAAATCCCGCCGGTATCGATGAGCATGAACTGGCAATTTGACCATTCTGCCGCAAAATATTTACGGTCGCGCGTAACACCCGAAGCGTTGTGCACTATTGCCTCGCGCCGGCCGATAATTTTGTTGACCAGCGAGGACTTGCCGACATTGGGACGCCCAACTACAGCGACTTTTTTGGTTTTAGCCACTGGCCGCCATTTCCGGCGACGGCGGTAGTTGAGGTTCTGCCGTTGACGCCGCCTCCGGCGCTAATTCGGCATGCTGGCGCAGGGAGAGGGCGATTTTTTTATTTTGCGGTTCAAGCCGGATTATCGTCGCCTCTAGTTCCTGTCCGGACTGCACGATTTCCTGCGGATATTTGACCTGTTTTTCGTCCGACATTTCTGTGATGTGGATCAAACCCTCGACACCTTCTTTGATCTGCGCGAAAGCGCCGAATTGTGCCAGACGGGTGATTTTCACCGGCAATTTGTTGCCGATGCGTAAATCTTTGACCGCTTCTTCCCAGGGGTCTTTTTGCAGACGCTTGAGGCTCAAAGAAATGCGCGTGTTTTCCTCATCGATGCCGATCACATACACATCGATTTCCTGCCCGACTTCCAGGGCTTCCTCGACAGTGGCCACGCGGTCCCAGGCCAGCTCGGAAATATGGATCAGACCGTCAAATTCGCCCAGATTGACAAACGCGCCAAAAGACTTGATGCTGCTCACTTTGCCGTGCACGACTTCGCCAGGCTTGATAGTTTTGAGCGCTTCGTGCAGTTTGGCCAGCGTTTTTTCCCGTGAGGCTCTGTGCGAGAGCAGCAGGCGTTTGCGATTGCGCGCGGCCTTGAGTATTTTGCAGTAAATCGTGCTGCCGACCAGCGAATCCAGTCTGGCCAAATCCTCGCGGTCCAGCTGACTGGCCGGCACAAACGCGCTAATACCCTGAAAATCCACATTGAGTCCGCCGTCTTTTTTGCCGGTGACTTTGACCAGAATATCCTCATTGTTTTGCTCGGCGGCATTGAGGCGCGTCCAGGCCAGTTCGTAATCCGCGCGTTTTTTAGAAAGTATC
>BGZN01000196.1 GCA_003864455.1 Candidatus Termititenax aidoneus
AGGCTTTGAAATATCTTTTTAAAACTGGGTTGGCCGTAGTGCTGTCAATAAAATTCTGTGCGCTGAGCAGCCAATAATTTTCTGGCCATTGCGGATTGTAAAAACTGCTGGCTTGGTCATGCTCCAGTGTAATTAATTGTCCATAAAGCCGAAGCAGATTGTCGATGGCGACTTTATATTCTCCTTTGTCGGCGGTCAACGTTTGCGTCCCCAGTAGCTGGGATTTGCGCTCGTCAATCAGTCGGTCCAATTCTTTTTCATAGCTGTTGAGGACTAGACCGCGTAGCCTTTTGGCAAACCATTGCGTGCAACTGTCTGTGGCCAGCGTGTAATTATCGCCGAGGGCTTCGTACAGATAGTTGTGTAATACAGATTTTTCTTCTAATTCAGATAAATCAGTAAGGATTGCTCTGTAATTGATATTGTTGCTCTCCGCATAGGCGGCGGAGCGTCCGTTTATTTGTTCCGCGCGGGTTTCTCTATATGTCCGGGCGGACAAAAACTCCTGCGCGATGGGCTGTAAATCCACAGCCCCCACCAGACCGCTGACAATGGTTTCCTTGTCCGCCGTCAGTTCTTGGATAAATGGCTGGAGATTGGCCGCCGTCAGCTTAAATTTGCGCGTGCCATCTGCGTCCGTCGCCACAAAACCCTGCAGATTAGCCGGCAGGACGAGATAATTCGGCAAAATAGCAACCAGCTCATTGTTTTCCAGCAGCTGCGCGGTTTCCCGTAGCAGACCCAGCACGGCCTCAATCTGCCGCAGGTTGTCTTGGCCATAATCCGCGCTCAAGATAAGCTGAGCTTCCTGCAGATTACCCAAAATTCCGATATGGCGGGACCCAACGTCTTCGGCTAATCGGACGCGTATTTCGGCGCTTTGTTCCGCTATCGTTTTCGCCTGCATGACATTCCTTTCTACACTTAGATATCGTCAGCACATACAGTTTATTGCACTGCGCTAAAATACAACATTTTTTTTCTATCCATCTGGGTAGGTATACCCATTTTTCCTAGAAATATACATTTCCTAATCAAACTTTCTGTCATATCTTCTTATGAGTCTGTCCATACGTTCTCGCTCCGCTTTACTGCGTTCCGCAGCCAAGGCATTGCGTTGCAAGATTAAATCGATTAGGGGGTCAAGTTCAGCCAGCAACTTGGGGGATAAATCGGGATACGGATATTCGCCCTTCAGATTGTTGATTTTGTGGTAAAATGAACGATATCGACATAATT
>BGZN01000197.1 GCA_003864455.1 Candidatus Termititenax aidoneus
CGAAAAATGTTCTCAATGCCGCCGCTTTGACTTATGTGGCCGCGACGCTCATGGCCGTTTTGCAATTTGCCAGACTGCTTTTTCTGCGGAACAATCGCCGGAATTAAGGCAAATTGTTCACAATGCCCAAAGGGTGAATTTTGGCCTGTTTTTTGGAGCAATGACACGTGCTGTCATACTAAAGCGCTGTCAGCCCGGCATTTTGACAGGTGTCTGTGAAACGGAATATTTTAACGGCTTTGCTGTTTTTATGCCGCGACATGAGTTGTCATACTAAACATTGAAATTAATGTGTGTTTTTGAGTATGGCCAGCGCTTCCTGCTGTACGGCTTCGCGCAGTTCACGCGGTTCGAGAACTTCGACCTTGCCGCCGAAACTCAAGATCCAATCCAGAATGCCGCTGTTTTCCTCGACAGGCAATTCCAGCACGAGCGAGCCGTTGGGCAGCACAGAGGTTTTTTGTTCGGGATGCCAGATTTTTTCGCCGAGCCACTGGGACACGCGCGGCGCAAAACGCAGCTTGACCGCAGGCGTTCCTTTGCGGTCAGAAAACCAAGCGCGGCTGAATAATTCTTCGGCGTTGAAATTCTCCGGAACGCGGAATTTCGCGCCGGAAATTTTAAGATGCTTAATATTCGCCGCGGCCAGAATGCGGATTTTCTGCGTCTCGTGGCAAAAACCAGCGGCATACCAGTCGGATTTGTTGTAGCGCAGATGATAAGGATCGATTTCGCAAAACACGAGTTCCTTTGTCTGCGGTTCAAAATATTTCACTTGCACAGAAACCTTGCGGCGCAGGGCTTCCAGCAAAGTGTGATAAACATTGAGATTTTCGGTTTCAGAAATTTTAAAATCGACAGACAACAAATCGCCAATATTTTCCGCGCTCAAAATTGTTTGATCCGGAGCGAGCATTTTGATTTTATTCAGAGCGCGCGTGAAAATATTTTTAGTCGGCTGATCCGCGCGGGACAGCAGCCGCTGGATGAGCAGAAGCGCCAGCAATTCGCCGTCGGTGAAAGTCAATTCCTGTAAAAGCGGCTCGCGCCCCGCGGCATAATAATAGCCGTTGCGTTTGGGGTCGTAAAAAATTTCCGCCTGAAATTGTTTTTTCAGCGTTTCGATGTCGCGGGCTATAGTGCGCGCCGAAAGCGGCGGATCAAACTGCTTGGCCAGTGTTGTGCAGTTGGGATATTCGCCGCTGCGTATAGCCTGGTCTATCCGATAAAGACGC
>BGZN01000198.1 GCA_003864455.1 Candidatus Termititenax aidoneus
AATAAAAAATCGAAAGCAAATCTCGGGATGATTTGGCTTTCGATTTTTAGTTGTTTATCTTTTTCTTGGGTTCAAGTTTTCAAGCATGGCGATAAAAGGGGCATAATATTGTTGTGTCTTGGCATATTTTGATTTGGCAGGCAGCTATATTTAAGTTGTGAGTATCATCACTCAGGTCGGTAACATTTTACCCGTAGGCTCACAGTGTCTCCGCGCTGCTGGTGCCAACTTACATCGATTTTGTTGAGTCCGGCGTGCAGCTCCCCGACGCCGTACGGTTCGTGTGTACAGATGTCGCCATTTAGTATCCCGTCAACTCTTACAACTGCTAGACGGAAAGGAATCCGTGCGACTTTTAATGAATCATCAAAGATTTTTTTCCAACTAACGGGGACATTGAGGGCCGCAGTTTTATTTGACTCAACCCGATACCATGATCTATTAAATGAATTTGTATTAAGCGAGCCGTCTGTACCTACTACCAAAACCATATTCGAGTCTGCCGGGCTTACTGAGATTTTGCTCAGAGTCACAGCCTTATCTGCAATTTTTGCGGTAGTTATCGCATCTTTCGCAATATGCGTAGGCCAAATTGCTGCAGCGGCCAGTTGGGCCGAATCTACCGCGCCGACAGCTATTTTTTCTTTAGTAACTTTGCCGCTCCCTATTGTTGTAGCAACGCTGTTAGCGGCAGTCGTTACATCTCCTGTAAGCGCTTTCAGTCGGAACTCGCCATTAGTCAAGTCGATGGAAGCCGAACCGCTGTAAGTTGAGCTATCCGTAACTTTCACCCATTGACTGCCGCTCCAATAATAGACGCCTTCTCCTAAAGCAGCAGTTGTGTTGTAAACAAGCATTCCTTTCAGGTTTGCAACCCCAGATGTTATTTCTACCGTATTGTCAGTTAAATCCACCCTCGGCAACGCCAAGCCTTTTGTGCCGATTGCTTTATCCGTTACATTCAGATCCAATACGGCTGCTTCGTTGGGAGCCTCGCTTCCTCCAATTCTTACTTGCGCTCCCATATTTGCCGTTTCCAAAATCATCAGAAACAGCATCAATAAAAAAATTCCTTTTTTTAACCTTTTCATCTGTACATAATTTGTTTTTAATAAAGTCAGATGGAATCCGCAACATATTTATGCTTTTTGATGCATCTTTTGCAGGCGGATTTCATACTTTCAATTGTTAATTTTCACATTTTTTAAGTTTTAACACTTTTTTAATAAAAC
>BGZN01000199.1 GCA_003864455.1 Candidatus Termititenax aidoneus
CTAGTAGCCTGATTAGACTAAATGACCGGATATAATGTACGAAGTTGTATCCGTGCATCAGCAGTAGTAAATTGCCAAGTGATCGTCTTTTGTTTTCTATTTCGATCTTTCTGCCATGCCAAGATCTCTTTTCTTAGTTTTGGTAAATTGTCTATCCGGCGGTTTAAGCATTGACTGGTCAATGCGCTTAACTCTATCTCAGCCATATTCAGCCAGCTCCCATGCTTGGGAGTAAAATGTAGCTCAAGCCGTTTCGCCATTTCCAGCGCCTCGGCTGCCGGAAAAGTCTCATAGAGCGAAGCTATGGTATGTGTATTGAGGTTGTCCATCACCAATACGATCTTTTTAGCGTCAGGATAATGCGTGGTCAAAAGCGATCGTATTTCTTGAGCCCAGTCTTTTTTAGTCCGGTGTTCTTGTGCGGACACATATCTTTTGCCCCCCAGCGGTTCGTTGAACATAAAAATACTGCAGGTCCCACAACGAACATATTCGCTGTCTTCGCGCCGGTTATGTGTCTTAGTCATAGGCTGTGGAGGTCGTTGGTCTCCAAGCAGTTGTAGCGGCTTCTCATCCATACACACAACAGGATACGCCTCATTATACGGACGTTGGTATACTTCAAGCACATCTTCCATGTGGGAAACAAAATCGGCGTTTTGCTCTGGCGGTATACACCAACAATCTTTCAGATGCGGCTTTAAGGGAGTTTTTTTAAAACTGCTCGTATCGTGGTATCCGACAACTGGATGCCTATATACTTTTTAGAATGTTCTTCGTATAACCTGAGCGTCCACCTGCTGTGCCCTGCGGGGGGTTGACCGCATGCCATCGCTATTATTTTCGCTTCCACCTCGCCGGTTACCTTGGGCGGCACGGGCGGAGTTTCCCGCTTTCTTCTGGTCAGCACACGATCAAGCCCGCCTTCCACATATTGTTTACTGACGGTATACACCAGCTTTGTCTCACACCGACATGCTTCCGCTATTGCCGCATCGGTGCGTATCGTTTCCTTTGTGCCTTCCGGCTTTTGATCCAACAAAAGCAGTATAGTGGCCCGGATTATCTGTTGTGCGGGGTGATTTCCTTTCTTCGTTATTAACGATAACAAATCCCGCTCTGCCTGGGTAAGCAGAACCTTGTATTGTTTTTCTCTCATTGCCGTTTCCTCTCCTAATAAGAGTATCGGCTTTTATTCACGGTTCTTTAGTAAAATCAGCCTACTAG
>BGZN01000200.1 GCA_003864455.1 Candidatus Termititenax aidoneus
CAACTGCATTTCTCTGGAAAGCGTAATAAAACTGCGGTAAGCGTTCGCTTCATTGCCCTTATTCTTGGCATCAGCAAGCGCGGTAACCGTATTAACTACCACCGATTCCGGGATATTCGCTGTGGCGGCAATCTCTTTTATTATCTTATCTTGATCTTCTTTTGTTCCCGCCGCGGCGTAAGCGCTCGCTTGATCAGCCAGTTTGTTATAGGTTGCAGGATTGACTAGAAGCAGGGAGCTATTTTTTTCCGCTTCCTGCGGATCTATAGTGAACCATTGTCCGACCAGACAGCGGGCAAAAATTTCTTGACTGCGCGCATTGCTCAGATCGCCGATATTACTGGCGGAGAAATTCTGCTCTATAGCTGTCTCGTGGAAGGACAGTGTCGGCGGAGAGGACAGCAAATCTATAGAACGCAAGACGAAAATGCCGGTTAGCAGATCCATTTGTGTCTTCTGGTCAGGAATACTCTCGAAACCGGCTGGCATTGTGCCAAGAAGATCATTATTCCAGTTTGTAGAATTTTGCATAGCGATCCCAAAAGCCTCTTGCATATCTTCAAAATTTTTAATGTCGTCATCACCAGCCAGTAAACCGGCATTAATCAAAGTGTTTTTATAATTATCCAGGGCGGCAAGAATTTCAGATTGGCTGCCATTTTGCGCAGCGACAGTCAAAGCATTCTGCGCCGTGATAATCTTAGCCTGATCTATACGGCTGACCCGGCCATTGGCCAGCGCTTGTTTTAGAATCTGGCCTGCTGAAGCCGCTGTTGTTTCGTTCATTTGTTCAATGCGTTCCGCCAGTTTTTTGTCCTCGCGGCGGTTCGCGACCAGAGCTCCGGCCGCGTCAAAATCACTGCTCAAAAGCTCGATCCTGGCCCGGAAGCTTAAAGCGGCATTATTGCCCGGATCGGCAATATCAATGCTCTGCTGGCTGATATCCGGTTTGAGCAGATTGAGAATTTCACTAACCAGTTCATTAAATGTATTTTTCATTTCTTTGGTGCGATCCTTTAAATCTTTAAGCTCTTTAGGCGTAAGATTAAGTTTGTCCAGCAAAACAGCGTCCGGCAGATTTTCAATAAGAGCGCTTATGGCCATGAACAATTTATACTCATCGGCGAGACAGTAGAACATGATATTTATAAAGGAAGCCTTGGCCTGCCTGTCGAAAAGCTTGACGCTGTCAAATTGCTCATATACGGCCTGCAATGGCAAAAACA
>BGZN01000201.1 GCA_003864455.1 Candidatus Termititenax aidoneus
CGCTCAAATATATTGCCGATTTGAATATTAAGAAAGACCGCGGCGTCAAAGTGCCGCCGGGTATTTTGACTACTAATGCGCTGCGGGCGATTAACGATCCGGCGGTCGATATAGTCGTCGAGGTGATCGGCGGCGTCAATCCAGCCAAAAAATTTATCGAAGCCGCGCTGCGCCGGAAAAAACACGTTGTTACTTCCAACAAAGAAGTTATCGCCAAATACGGCCGCGAGTTTATCGCGCTGGCCGCGCAAAACAAAGTAAATATTTTGTTTGAAGCTTCGGTGGGCGGCGGCATACCGATCATCAACGCGCTGACCAAGGCGCTGGCCGGCAATAATATCCGGAGGATTTACGGCATAGTCAACGGCACGACCAATTATATTTTGACTAAAATGTACCGCGAAAACGCGGAGCTGGCGGCTGTCTTAAAAGAAGCGCAGGCTCTGGGTTATGCCGAGGCCGATCCGACCAATGACATCGACGGCTACGATGTTGTTTATAAATTGTCGATACTGGCCGGCCTCGCTTTTAATTCGCATTTTGCTTATCAAGACATATACTGCGAAGGCATTCGGAAAATCAGCGCCGCGGATATTGCTCTGGCGCGGGAATTTGGCTACGTCATCAAGCTGCTGGCGATTGGCATTGCGCGTGACGCCAAAAATGTGGAGCTGCGCGTGCATCCGGTCATGGTGCCGCAAAGACATCCGCTGGCCACAGTCAATGACGCTTTCAACGCGGTGTTTGTGGAGGGCGACTGTGTAGGCGAGACAATGTTTTACGGACAGCGGCGACAGCGAAGGCAAAATATTATCAAGACAAAATGTCAATATAGATAAAAAGACGCTGCAGGCCGTTTTAAATGGTTTTATCGGCCAGCAAAAGCAAATTCCGCCTATGTATTCCGCTGTCAAAGTGCGCGGTCAAAAATTGTATGAATTGGCGCGGCAGGGTCTCGAAATCGAACGGCAGCCCAAAGATATTGAAATCAAAGTTTTGGAATTGCTCGATTTTCGGCCGCCGGACAAAGCCAGCCTGCGCGTCGTCTGCTCCAAAGGCACTTACATCAGAACGTTGTGCTACAATATCGGCGAAAAAATGGAGACCGGCGCGTACATGTCCAAATTGACGCGCACCAGAATAGGAGAATACCGTTTGAACGCAGAATGTCTCACTCCGCAGGGACGGCGGTCATGAAAATAGCCATCGGC
>BGZN01000202.1 GCA_003864455.1 Candidatus Termititenax aidoneus
TTTCCATTGAGCGACTCCCTCCGCGGCGCTGCCCCAGAGCGGGATAAATACGAATTGCTCGGCCGGCAAACCCGCGCTCAAAAAAACAATCAGCAAAAAAATTCTCAACCATCTGCGCATAAAACACGCTCCAAACATTTGTAATTATAGCAGAAACAATACGCTTGTCTCAGTGCTCGGTGCGCTCGGCTTTGGAAACAACCGGCAGGTTCACATGATAAACATGTTTGGCATTTAAACGATCTTTTTGCCAGCGGATTGGCTTATTTCCATAAAAAGTTTTTACTGTGCATAAACAATTTGGCCTTAGTTTTTCCGCTATGTGCAATAGAGCAAGGCTTTGGGTGGTATTGATAATCAGACTGCTCCTGCCGTTTGCCGCAGCCAGCTCCAGTAAATATTTAAGGAGAGCCGTGCCAATTCCTTTGTTTCTGAAATCAGGTTGAATGTTGATTAAGTCTAATTTCAAAGCCGAATAAACCCAGCCAATTTCCAATCGGCCTATTCTCTGCTGCGCTAAGCAAATATTATATACTTGATCTCTGCGAATTTTATCAGTATGGATACAGACCAGCGCTAGAGACGCAGGTTCATAAGTTACAGCCAGCAATTTTGTCAACATAACCAACAATTTCTATTCCAGCGTTTCAATAAATTCTATTAAATCTTTTTTGTACAACGGCTTAATGTCCGGCAAAAAATCCGGCGTGCCGGAAAAAGTTAAAACTTGCTCGGCTAGTTTTTCTTTGTCGAGACCCTGCAAATATTCTCCCAAGCCGCCGCCAGTGCCGCGCGCCGCCAGCCATTTTTGCCAAAGCGCGTAAGCATCGCCCCGGTCGCTTCGAGTAGCCTCAGCGACCAGTCCTGCCAGTTCCGCATATTTTTGCGGCAAAAGTTTTTCAATAAATTTTATTTTTTGTAGCAATATTGTCGCCAAGCCGCGGCCATGCGCTAATTTATCATTATGTGCGGAGAGCACGTGTTCGATGGCGTGCATCGGAAACTCTCCGCTGCGGCCTTCGTTGACCACGCCGGATAAAGCCAGCGACGCCGCCCAGAATAATTGCGTGCGGGCTTCCTGGTTGGTCGGATCATTTTGCAAAATATCCAGCGCGCGGATAACGGTTTTGGTGATAGCCAAAGCCAGCTGATCCTGCAAATAATCGTCAGCTTCGGTGGAGAGATACATTTCCAGCACGTGGCAAATCAC
>BGZN01000203.1 GCA_003864455.1 Candidatus Termititenax aidoneus
CAAAGGCGAATCACGCGGCAAAATTACCTCCAAGATCAGCGGCACGGCTGGCGCCAATTTGCCTTCGGCGGCGGAAATGGTCGCCGGTCTGGAAGCTGGCGTGGCAAGCGCTATGCTGGAACAACTGGTCGGCAAAGCCTCCAAACTGGAAGAGACCGACAAGAAAATCGACAGCCAAATAGACAAAATCATGTCCGCGACCGCAGGTCTGGCCAGCGCCGCTATCGCGGCCACCAGAGCTATCGGCGATTTTGGAAAAGGCGTTGCTGAAAATCTAGACAAATACAAAAAAGACAAGGGAGGCAATGCCTGGGGGGAAAAGGGCAGCCAGTTGCTTCAAGAAATAGGCGATTTCTTTAGTTTAAATGAAACAACACGAGGAAAGCAAGGAGCTAATAGTTTTTGGAATAGCAAGGCCGGCGGTTCTATTCTGGGCATAGCGAATCTTGGCGCCAGCGCGGTCGGCGGCCGCAAGAAAGGCACTAAAGACCTCAATGTTACCGGCACAGGCGGCGCTATGGGTATGTTCGGCGGCGGCGCCGGTATTGCTAAATTCAATAAAGCCAAAGGCGAAGCGCAAGGACAACTGGAAGCGAAAATAAAAAGCAGAGACCCCAATATTAAAACGGATTCTGAGGGCAATATCGATCCGGCGGCTTTACGTAAATATATGAAGGAACATAAAGATGAGCCTGATATGAAAGCTGATCTGGAAGCGTTCGGTGAAGCCACAACAGCCGCGGCTGAAAATTATCTGCAATCCGAATCCGGCATCTTAAAAGGCGCGGCCGGCGCCGTTGTAGGCCTGGCGTTTGCCTGGATGAAGCTTGGAGCTGCTTTACTTACCGGCGACCTGCTGGACTGGGGCACGAGAGCTGAAAAATTTGGCGGCGTCCAGGAGAAAGGCCAGGCGGGAGAAGCGGCAGCGCAGCCGCCGGTAGAACCGCCGCCGCCAGTGCCCGAGCCGGTAACGCCAGAACCCGAGGTAACAGGCGGAACTATCGATGAAGAGATAACGCTGGAACAGAAAGAACCTATGCAGAAGGTCGGTGGTGATGAGAGTGTTGGCACGACGCTCACAAATACTACGAATGTTGAGCAGACCACAACGTATTCTGGCGGCGCGACAAATTATAGTGATAGTGGCGATAGAGCAGACCTTGCGAGTAACGCTCTCGGTGTGGATAGACCACAAACGGCGGAA
>BGZN01000204.1 GCA_003864455.1 Candidatus Termititenax aidoneus
ATATGGCAAAAGTTCAATTAACACACACAGCGGCGCAGGTTGATGATGGTATTGATAAAGCCAATACCGCAGCGCAGCAGGAAACATTAGATGAGGATTTACAGGCCATAGACAGCCGCATCAACGCCCTATCTGGACTTGGCGGCGCGCTGCCGCATCACGACTTCGGCGCGTCTCCGGCAAGCGGTGCGCTGCCGGAAGCATGGCAGGAGAATTTAACCGAGTATGCCTGCCAGAGCATTTGGGGCGACGGCGGAGTATTCGCCTGGAACTCGGCAGAGCCGTGGAACTCCACTTACGTGATAGACGAAACAACGCACAAAGCCGTGGAAATATTCAGCAGCACGTGGGTACGCAACGATAACGATAATCACAAGTTTGTTTTAACCAACACGCCAAACACCACTCCGCAAATATTCGATTGGACTGATGTGGGACAAGACACGGTGGCGCAATTCACGGACACGCTGGGCGGAGTAATTAAAGGCAGTGCTACTGATTTCGGAAAAGTAAAATCCAACACGGACGGCACAGGCTCGGTTAATGGCCTCTTGAATAACGGCGATGGCACAAAGGCGCTGCTGAATAACGGGACGTATGGCGGAATGAATAACTATAGTACGAGCGAGGTCAAAACCGCCGACACTTGGATAGACGGGAAGCCGATTTACAGCAAGACTATACAAGGTGTAACTCCGACCGTAGTAACTACTGGAACTCCCGTCTGGACACCTATTGCAACAGGGCTTGATATTTCAACTCACAAAATAGTTAATTTTGAGGCCGGGATGTGGCACAGCAATGGCTCGTTGTGGTGCAAAGGATTTTATCTTTCGAATGCCAACGGAGTAAATTTCTATTTTCTTAACGGCAATCCGGCTGCTTTTAATGTGTGGTCAAACAACACAGGTTATAACGATTTGATTGTTTTGGCGACTATTTATTATACCAAGACGATGGACTAAACGCAGGGGGCGGCGATGGACATCTCGGACATCATCAATTACATCGTGCAGATAATCACCGGACTGGTTATTACCGGCATGTTCGGCTGGACAGCGGCAAGACTTAACCATCTGATAAAGCGTTTGCTGCTGCTGGACGCAGGGGTAGTGGCCTTGCACCGCGCGGAGATACTGGACAGGTACAAAGAGGCTGCGGCCAGAGGAACTATATCGCTATCAGAATTTGACACGAT
>BGZN01000205.1 GCA_003864455.1 Candidatus Termititenax aidoneus
CGGATTGAGGCGCGCCGCTTCAGCGGCCTACAATATTCCTGCTGAAGCGGCGCGCGTGGCGCTTTAACATTGAGTTATGATATTATTTCCGACGAGCGTTCGAGCGGTGTTCTTTAAGCCGCTCCAGATCATACTTCTAAAATTTTCCGGATTTTCTGCGGTTTTTTCCTCTGCGTGGCTCTCCGCCAGAACCGCCCAAAAACCCTGAAAATCCAGAGAAATTTGCGCTTCCGTTTTTTGCTTCCTTTGCCCTGCTAGCCGGAAGGTGAAGTTCGAGCCGGATTTTTCCGCAAATTCACGCTTCTTTTCTAAATCGTTAGTTTTTAGCGCGATTTTTGGCGCATCTAGGCCATTTATAAAACTCTCCAGAAGTTCGAGCCAGAGAAATTGACCGCTTTGCAGATGTTGCAGTTCCTTTTGCAATCTATACTTTTCATTGAGCAGTTTTTCTTTTCTCTCGCAATATTCTCTCCTGGAAACATTGTTGTCTAAATACAAATCCATCAAGCGCGACAGTTTGTTTTCAGTATCATTTAAATTTTTATCCGTTTTTCTTATTTCATTCTGGCAGGAGTTTTTAAGGTCTTGTTTTTCCTCTGAAACTCTTGCTTCTAGAAAGTCCGTTAATTCTTTTGAAACAATAAGTTTTTGTATCGCTTGCTGGATTTGCGCGGTCAATTTCTCCTCACGCAAATACGGCATATTGCACCCATTATCTTTTTTCTTTGTACAGCGGTAATAATTATGGCCTTTTTGCGTTTCTGCCGTTATGAAACAGCCGCATACGCCGCACTTGAATAATGAGCGATAAACAAAATTATGTTTGGCCGCTTTTCTGGGTCTGGCTCTGTTCTTTATGACTTCCTGTACTTTGTTGAATAACTCCCTTGAGATAATAGGTGTATGCTTCCCCTCGTACAATTCCCCGTTATGTCTGATAAGTCCGCAATATACCGGATTTTGTAATAAATGTTTTATCTGGCTTTTAACTAAAACTTTTCCCGTGCGCCTGTTATACAAACCCAGAAAAGCAGCCTGTTCTCTTATTGCGTCAAAAGTCTTATTCCCTGCGGCGTATGCTTCAAATAAAGCGCGAATTTGCGGGGCGGCCTCTGTGTCTATCTCTATATTTTTCGTTCTTAAATTGTTTATATATCCTATAGAGGCGAGGCCTGGGTATTCCCCTTT
>BGZN01000206.1 GCA_003864455.1 Candidatus Termititenax aidoneus
GTAAGATTAATATTATTATCGCTTATTGAATTAGCTTGCGCGGGAACATCTATGGTTATTCCGGGAAGTTCACTTTCCCGTATCTCGTAATGATTTCCGCTATATACACTATCGGCGGCAGGACGTTCACTTAATATAGTACGTGGATCTGTTTGGTAAGAGCCATCATAAGCATATTTAAATCCTGGTTCGGATGTATGCGGCCAGTCTATAGTTTCCGGCGGCACAGAGCTATCCACAGCGCCCCAACTCGCTACCGTACAATCATTTTCATTGTACGGTGTTCCATACGCATCTTCTGTTGGTCTGTCGCGGCCCTGTACTGTAATAGTATTACCTGTTTTTTCCCCTGTATAAACATAAGAACCTGGCGCAGCCACAGCAAGCTGCGCAGCGGTAAGCGCTTGGGCATTGCTATCTATGTCGCCATAAGGCTCGTCCGGCAAGACTTCTAGGTAATCACTAGCATTAGCGTCAGCCGGTATACTGGATACTGTTTGTTCTGAGTGCCCTGTAACATTGTCTGTTCCTATTTTATTTCCAGTGGGGCCATATTGTTCAGAATTATCGAATGCATTCACTTCAGCCAGAGTATACGATCTAGAAGCCGGATCAAAGCTTGTCGTATCATAAGGCGGATCGGGCGACACCGAAATACACATATCCGCGGGTACCCCTTCCGGCAACTCTTCTGCTCTTACCGCGGTGGGTGAGTAAACTGGCCTATCGGTTGGTGTCATTATCAAATCATCAACACTGGATAAATCGAGTCGAGCAGCTAGTGCAGCGGCCTCGCTTGATTTAACAATATGAACTTCTCCTCTGCCGTAAGGATTTCCAACTGTTTTATAAGCGCTAGGATTGGCTGCAATGTCAGGATTTGGCTGTCCTGCCACAACTACAATCTCAGCGCCAGTTGTTTCTGTAGCGGAGTATCCGGCCTCGTTTGCTTTAGTCATAGCATCTATTTGGGCAGCCGTGTAACCATCAGCTAGTAATTCTTCCCTGGTCTTTGAGGGACTGTCCGAGGTAGGGGTTAGTAGCTTATATTCATTAGGCGCGGCTCCAGTTGGCGGGATATCATGCCCTGATACCACTCCGCGGGATACAGGAGCAGTCTGATACGGACGCCCTAAGGCTTCGTTATACTGTATTTCGGTAATTTTCCCGCTATCATACAATTCCTT
>BGZN01000207.1 GCA_003864455.1 Candidatus Termititenax aidoneus
ATTACCACCAGCTAAAAGAACCGCGACTGTTATGGTCGAGGTCGGCGTCAAATCCGCGGTCTTGATTTCCCCATCCGCTGTTCCCCAGACCAGATTTTTTAACTTCGCCCTGCCGCCGCGGACGACCTCGATCACGCACACCTCGCCCAGCGGCAAATTGGCCACTGTATAGGTATTGTCGCCATTGAGCTTCACCCTGACAAAATCAAAATTGCCGCCAGTCTTAAAAGAACTAACCTTAATCTTGCGCTGTTCGGTTAGAGCCTGTGTGCTCATACCGCCGGCTTCCTTAAAAGCGATGACACCCTGCGCCGTAAACGTATTGGGCGCGGTATAGTTCGAGACTATCCCAAAATTGGCGATCACATTGGTAACCGAATTTGTCAGCTCAATCTCCAGAGGATTGCTTCCGCCGCTGCTCCAGTTCTGAAATTCATAACCATCGCTGGGTACAGCGGTCAAACGCAAGCGTGTCCCTCTCAAATATACTCCGCCGTTCGGCTCTACTGTGCCAGTACCGGCCGGATAGACCGCGGTAGTCAGGGTACGGCTTTCGTTCGCAACTGTATCGTTCACCCCGTCCAGCACAGCGGCAGGCAAATCCGCCGCATTGAGATTGCCGGCATTGACGCTGGCCGTCAGTTCGTCCAGCGCCGCGGAATCGTTCGTATAATATTCCACTATGTCGTTCAGAATTGTTTCGACGACTCCCATATCCGTGTTTTCATTGGCGGCTTCCAGCGTCGCCTGCACTACCGGATTGGCCGAGACGATCTCCGCCGCTACAGTCGAGATCGGGCTCAAATTCACAGTCTTGGTCTCGCCAGCCGCTCCCCAGACCAGCGCACTTAAGGTCAAGCCCTGCTTGACCGCCTTGATCACATATACATCGCCAGCCGGTATTCCGGCAATCTTGTAGGAATTATCCAGCGCATAATACTCAATATTCACATTCGTTAGCTCGGCTTCATCCTTAAAAGAATAAATAGAAACAATAAATTGTTCGTGCGCCTGAATAATAATGCCGCCCACTCCAGTCAAGCCAATCTGTCCCTGTACGGAAAAAGTCCGTGGAGTATTTCCGCCTCCTCCACCACCGCCGCCGCCACTACTGCCGCCGCCGCTGCCCGTGCCTACCGCTGTCTTGCTGCAGCCAAATATCGCCAGCGTCAGCATTATTGTGAA
>BGZN01000208.1 GCA_003864455.1 Candidatus Termititenax aidoneus
GGAGATTTCCAGTTTGATTTGCGGATTGAGTTTGGCGCGCAGCGCGGCGGCTTTTTTAAGCGCGGCGGCGGACATATTGTCCAGCAGAATAATATCGACCGGCAGGTCAAGAAAATTTTTAACCTGCTGCAAAGTCGCGGCCTCGATCTCGATTTTTTTATTTCTCCGCCAAAATCTAAAACGGTTAATCCGTTTTTGTAAGTCGCTCAATTTTAGGCCGGCCAAATGATTGTCTTTGATCAGAACCAGATCGGATAAATTGAGCCGGTGATTTTGTCCGCCGCCTTTAACCACCGCGTATTTTTCCAGTTCGCGCAGCAACGGCGTGGTTTTGCGCGTATCGAGTAATTTAACATTTGTGCCTTTAAGTAGTTTTACTAATTTATTGGTCTCCGTAGCCACGCCGCTTAAATGCTGGAGAAAATTTAAAGCGACACGTTCTGCCAAAAGTATGTCGTTTAATCTGCCCTTGATTTTGGCCAGGACAGCGCCTTTTTTTATTTTAGCGCCATCGGAAAATTTAGTTTGAAAATTAGCTTTACGAAAACAATAAGCGGCGATTTCCAGGCCGCAAATCACGCCGCCAGTTTTGGCGATAATTTTTCCGTTGACAATTTTGTGTTTGTTCCCGAAAAATTTGGAAGTGATATCACCGCGCGGCGCATCTTCGCGCAAAGCCCTGTGAATTAACGCGCGAGTTTTTTTGCTGACACCCATTAAGTTAATTTTAACTTATTTTGGAAGTTTGGACAAAATAAACCCTCGTGCCGTGTCTTTAATGGCATAGCCTTGGGCGGTTATTTCCGCGCGCAGTTGGTCGGCTAGCGTAAAATCTTTGTTTTTCTTGGCGGCCAGCCTCTGTTCGGCCAGCGCGGTGATTTCCGCCGGTATTTCCGTAGATTTTTTTTCGGCTTGCAACAGACCGAGTACACCGCCGAGTTTTTTTAATAAGTTCGCGGCTTGCGGCGAACGGTCGCGGTTGGCTACAGTGGCCAGATTGAAAAGCACGCCCAGCGCGCCAGCGGAATTAAAATCATCGTCCATATAATCCGTAAATTCTTTTTCCAAAGAAACATACTCTGAAACTAACTCTGTGCTCCCCTTTATAAGGGGAGCTGTCTGCGAAGCAGACTGAGGGGTTGTCGCCGCAGGCGATTTGGCAGATTGCGGCGTGTTTTC
>BGZN01000209.1 GCA_003864455.1 Candidatus Termititenax aidoneus
TTTCCGTCATAAATGCTTTTATCACAGCCGCTAATATAAATCAGCTTATCAGCCTTGATGGAAATTGCAGCGGTGAAATTGATTTGCTGAGCATTGACATTGACGGCAATGATTATTGGGTATGGGAAGCTATATCCTGCATAAAACCGCGAATGGTCGTCATAGAATACAACGCTAAATTTCCGCCAACTCATGAATGGGTGATGAAATATGACGAAAAACATATCTGGTGTGGAGACGATGAACAGGGGGCTTCGCTAAAATCGCTTGAACTATTAGGAGCAAGACTTGGCTATCAATTAGTCGGGACAAATTGGAACGGAGTAAATGCTTTCTTTGTAAAAAAAGAAGCGGCAAAAAATTTATTTCCGCAGCCTGCCCAAGCGGAAAATCTTTACAATCCGACAAGATGGGGTATACAGTACGTCAGCGGTCATCCATCAAGAAAATATACCGGAGAATAATAACACCATATACCCTACCCTCGCCGCTGGATAGTTTTACGAAAATGAAATTTGGCGATCTGGCTAAGTTTAGCAAATTACTGAAAAACCGCTTTCACGCTTAAATCAGCATTGATATTAAGCGTGACGGCGTGACTATTCGTCGGGGTTACGCCGCCTATCCATTCAGAAAATGTTTTAGCATCTGGATTGGGCGAAGGCACGGCGTTCAAAGTCAAAGCCGTGCCTTTCAAAAAAGACAGAGCCAACAAGTTGCCGCTAACTGTTTGATTACCGGAAGAGGTTACTTCCACATAACCATTGCCGGAAACACTTACAGAAAGTTTAGCCATCGGGTCATCTGGCGTCGTGCTGCCGAGAAAAGTGTCTTTTTGCAGCAAGCCGCAACCGGTCAAAACCAGAACTAACAGGGCTACAGTTACCGCCGTGGGAATTATTGTTTTTTTTATTGCTATCATCATTTGTGCTCCCCCAAAAATACTACATTATTATACTGCATTATTATACTATACTATTATACTGTATTCTGTTATAATTCACCCCCTATAAAATATAAGGAGAACACTATGACAAAGCAAGTAGCGCTCGAAGCACAGACGCGCGATGGGCTGGGCAAGGAAAAAGCTAAAAAACTGCGCGGACAGGGTTTGATACCGGCGGAGTTTTACGGCAAAGGCACGGAAAATCTGCATC
>BGZN01000210.1 GCA_003864455.1 Candidatus Termititenax aidoneus
ATGCAGTTGGCCGGGCGCACAAATGGAAGTTTAGACGATAACACCAATCGGCAAAACTGGCATGCCGCTTTGAGAACACATTTTCATTCTCAGCTAAATGATCCTGTCCTGCTGAACAGACTGCGCAGCGTGGACAACGCTGTGGCCGAAGCTGGCCGCGGCCGAAGCAGATTGATTGGTCCGGCCGGCGGCAACGCATTGGAAGCCAATGAGCAAATGCGCGCGCAGGCTTTCCATGACCAAGTTATTACTCCAATAAGCGTTGGACAGAATAATACTTATAACTCTACTAACGGCCAGAGCAGCGGCGCGCAGGCGTCAACTAACTATCGTAGAGAAATGACAGCCGCTTTAAATAATTTGTGTGAGGCTGGCGAGCCGTTAGATTATTTTCCAGTTCTTAATATGTTGCGTAATTCCAATACTACATGGGATTTTGGCAGTATAGATCAGGCACGAGATGCCGCTAAAAATGATCAGGAACTACAAGCTAATTTAATGCTTTTTGAAAGCTCACCATCAACAAAACCAAAACCGCTGTACAACACTGCTCCGTCCTGGACGCCTGAGACGGACATACTCGGCATTAAAGACGCCTCCGGCACAACGATACAGCCCGGCATGTTAGATATTATCAGAAATATGCCGCCGGCAAATACGGCAAGTGTTAAACAAAATGAAATTCGTCTCAGCGCCATACTCAACACACGCGAGGTGCTGCTGGATGAGAGCAAAGGAGAACCGCTCAGTCCGGAGTTGGAGGCAGCCCTAGCCGAACTAAACAAAATGGAAGCCGAGACCGCGCAAGCTTTGCGTGGAATGGGTTACGGCTCTGAGGCCGGAACGATTCCCGGCGAGTTTACGGACGATGAGCAGGAAAATGACACTGCCGCCAAGGGATTTCAGGACGCCATGCGGACGCTCTACACACAGAAAAATCCGGCTATCAGTCTGGACGGCAAAACTCAGTTGTTGCCCGATAAGTCTGACAATCTGCCCGCCGTATTAAGCAATACCGGCACATCTTTTAAGAGCACAGTTGGCGCGGACGGCACCAATAGAGCAGAGTTGGCCAAGCTGGATGTTGGCGGTGATATTACGACCGCTTCCGGCATTAACTCTGCTATGAAAGCTATTTTCTTTATTGCGGCCAGC
>BGZN01000211.1 GCA_003864455.1 Candidatus Termititenax aidoneus
CAGTAAGAAACAATGAGTTGCACTCTGGTACGTTATGGTCAATAAAAGCAAATATTCTCGTTAATGTTTTCTGGTTTATCGCCAGCTTCTGTTTATATTCAAAACAATAGGAGCAGTTTAAATTACATGTTTGATTTAGTAATAAAACAATTTTTGAAAACTTGGGTGTTTTCTGTACTTCCGCTAGGCTAGCAGAATTGATTTTAGGTACATTTTTTTTAGCCATAATTTGTTCTTCCTTTCTATATTGCACTATAAATCATAATAACATCATTACAAGACATCAATATTCTGAGTATAGCTAGACATATTGCAGAAAACTGACCTTTAATTCCTGACAACCTAGGCACAGAGAATCACAAACACCAGTCTGATAATAATGACACTCCCGGCATTCCTCAGGCGAAGCAGCTCTGTGCAGAGTTTGCAAAGTGTTTTTTAGAAAAGCCATTTCACCCCTAGCTTCGGAAAGCCGCTTAAATTTCAAAATATTCTGTCCGGAGAGCGTCCGCGCCGGATAGCAGTGGGCATACGACATATCCGGGAAGACATCAAAAGGCGCACTGTCTGCCGCGCAAATAGACCGCAATTGAGGAGTAAATCCCACTACATCTTTTTGAAAAACTTTAGCGCTAAAAAGACAGGGATAAATTTTGCAATCCCAGGAAAATGGCACGCGCAAGTCCAGACATTTATAAATGATCTGCTGCAGCTTATTGCCGTATTCTTTATTGTTGATAAAAAATTTATCCACCTGGTTTTCCGCCTGGAAATCCAGCGAAAGCCTTAAGCGGCGTATCTCGATATTTTGCGCCAGGCGCTCAATATAGGCCGTCTCTTCCGCAGCCGTCTTATGTCTGGACAGAGTAATTCCCGCCGCGACAAATTGATTTGGATTATATCGGGCAAAAGCTTCCTGCAGGTCTTGATAATTGTACGCATAGAGCTGCATCTTGGCTTCGGTATCCAGCTCCGCGGCATTGGAGAGACAACCGTCAATAACCCTGTCGGCGATAGCCTGACGCAGGCTGTCCCGTACCACGTCAGAACCATACAAGAGATTGGAGATCAAACAAGCACGCGCGCCTTCCTGCTGCAAGACAGCCAAAATCTGCGGAAAAACAGGATGCATAGTTGGTTCGCCGCC
>BGZN01000212.1 GCA_003864455.1 Candidatus Termititenax aidoneus
GACAATATGCAGAAAACCATAAAAGCTATTGACGGTATTACTTATTTCAACGCGATACTGCAATCCATGTACAGCGCGCGTTCGGCTTCGCGCTCTATGGTGCATCAGGTCCTGACCAATATCAGCAATCTTAGTTTGAGCAATTATTCCGGCAGCGCGGTCGGCGCGGAAAATCAATTTGTCCAGTCCAAAGTGCAGGATCTAACGTCGATCACCGGTGATCTAATAAATCACAAACAAAAAATTTATGACGCCAATGCCGCGCAGAAAAACTCTGAGCTAAAGAGAATAGCTGGCATTATCGGCACAGTGCTGTCGGGTGTGTGCATCGCTATTTTGATCGCTTGCAACGCCTTACCTTCCATAGGCACGTGCTTTAGTTTACTGCAAGGCGTATCCGGTTTATTCATTTCGGCGTACAGTCTTTACGAGTCGATTGTCTCGGCAATAGCTTTAAACGATCTGGCGAAAAAAGAGCAGGAAGAGTTGGATGACGCCACGGAAAAAGGCAAAGAAATTCTGAAAAGAAAAGTTTCCTATGGCGCGGACGGAGAAGCCAAAGAAGCCGACGCGTCGGAGATTTCCGGTGAAGACGGCGGCACAAAAGATTTGAGCAATACCAGCGGCAAATCCGGCGCCGGAGCTAAAGTACAGCTCTCTATGATGCAGGCCAATCTGAAAAAAATGGAACGCGTTAACGCTCTGCTGCGCAAAGTGGCGCAGGCCAAACGCGAGTCGCGCGGCAAGGTTACCGCCAAGATCAGCGGTATCAGCGGTTCTAGTATCCCGACTTCGGCGGACGCGGTGGCCGGTCTCGAGGCTGGCGCGGCGGATGCGATCATGAGCCAGCTCGTGCAAAAAGCCGCGGCTCTGGAAGCGGTCAATAACAAACAGGATTCTTCTTTTGAAAAAATCCTGGGCGCGGCGACCGGCCTGGTTACCTCGGCGATCGGCGTGGCCAAAACCGGCGTGTCTATCGCCGACGGCAGCGGTCTGTCTGACGCAAGCGGCATGGATGGCGGGTTTTTTGAAAAACTTGGCGCGATGGTTACTGAATACACCGGCTGGGGCAGTAAAGAGACTAAGGCCAAACTTAATAAAGGCAGGGTAAATCGGGTAAATAAAGAATTAAAAAAAGTTAATGC
>BGZN01000213.1 GCA_003864455.1 Candidatus Termititenax aidoneus
CCGCGCCGGATTGTGCCAGGCCGCGACACCCTGCAGGACAAATAATTCGCCGCCGTTGATATTAAGTTTTTTGATTAGTTTACATTCCAGATTTTTCAAAGCCTCGCCGATCAGCGGCGCTTTTACTTTCACGGCCGGACATGGCGTTAGTTTGAATTTGGCAAATTTATCCACTTCAGCGCCGGAGCAGTTGCCGATAGCGACAGTTTTTGCCAGCAAATCCGCGCCGGGTATGGCAAGGACACATTCTCTGGTTTTAAGCAAAGCGCGATAGGAACAGTCCCACGGCCCCAGCATCACACCGACCATGGGGCTGAAATCCATCGACATAGTGCAGCTGGCGGTCATTATATTATTCCGCCCCTGATAAAAAGTGCTGATTAAAACAACCGGCCCTTCTTCCATAAAAGTAAAAGCCCTCGGCAAGGGAAATTTTCGGAGAGTATTTTTACCGCCGCGCATTGAGTTTATTTTAGCGCGGAACGGGGAAAATGGCATTTGCTCTGCCGCTACATTAGCCGCAGGCTGCGTTAGCAAAAGCCAGGCTTGAAGTATTTAAAATGTCTTATTTTTAAATACATCCTCAAAAAACACCTTGAGCTTAGGCGCAGCGTTGAAAGGAATATCAGCCGAGTTTAATGCTTCGCTTACTATTTTAAGCCGCTCCTGATAAGCAGAATCATTCTTGAGATCAATGAAATAACCATTGGTTTCAGCTCGTATATTAACTAAAACGGCTGGCAATTCGCCATTTTTGGAAAACAAGCCAAGACCAGAGCCTACTTCTACTACTCCTTCTTTCAGCAAACCTTTCTCGACTAAATCTGCAATAATATCTTTGGTTTTAGCAATATTTTCAGTATATTGCGCCTTTTGTTCATCAGTCAGCGGAGTAATCTCTTTCGGAAACAGCGGATCATTTAAAATTAAGCCGTGTGGTGGCCACTCCTGCTGCTCTGGCAATAACTTATCCCATTTATTGGGAACATCGGTATTATCTAAAGCAGGCTTTTTAGACGGCGCGACAAAATCTGGCACATCTTTTTTAGCAAAACTGAATGAGCCATCTATATTTTCTTGAACTGCCTTGAAGCCCTGCTCTTTAAGAGAATTGATATAATTTTTTAAAGCATTTCTCGCTT
>BGZN01000214.1 GCA_003864455.1 Candidatus Termititenax aidoneus
TTCCTGTAGTGTTGATGGAAGACCACAATCTCAAGGTTATTCGGGCTTTTTCCGCCATGCATAATCCTGACCTTTCTGGGTATTTATCTGTTGCCCCAGGGGGTTACCATCTCTCATGCCTAGCACAATATTTTGCGGGGCATTCCTTGCCCGCAAAATAATGCCAAGCCACAACCAGTGGCTGGTGAATTTTGCCGTTCTTTGTGTTTAAGCTCCGGCATTATTGACATTGCCAAGCGCCGGTTGCTAAACTGCCAAAAATTACGAAACATTATCAAACGAGAGGAGGGGTTTTATGGCGCACGTTATTTCCGAAGATTGCATTGCCTGCGGCTCTTGCGCTGGCGAGTGCCCCGAACAAGCTATCAGCGAGGGCGACGGCAAATACGAAATTGACGCGACCCGTTGCATTGACTGCGGCGCTTGCACCGGCGTTTGTCCGGTGGAGGCTATTTCCGCGCCGTCCGTGCCGGAAAATTAACTTTAGCTTATGCGTTTGGCTAAAATATTATTTGCTGCGCTCGGCTGTTTTTGTTTGCTCGGCTGCGTGCAGCGGCCGGTGATCAATTACAAAGATTACGTGGTCAAACTAAATGACCTGCAGTCTGCCAGCGCGAAAGTTAATTTTTCGGTGAGCAATCCTAATATTTTCCCGCTGTACGGCAAAGTGAGTTACACGCTGTTTGTGCAGGAAAAAGAACTAACGGCTGGACAGACAGATACTATCGAGGCGGAAGCAAATACGGACACGGACTTTGTTTTAGAACAACACATTGATTTCAATAAGATTTTCAATTCGGCGGCAGACCTCGTCAAAGCGGTACTCGACGGACAGGAATCGGTGCAGTTGCGTTTGACCGGCCACTGTGATTTAAATGCCGCGTTGTTTTTTAAGGATTCTATCCCTTTTGACCAGGCTGTGGAGATACCTTTGCCTTCGCGCGCGCAGGTCGAGGCGGAATTGCGCAAAAATATTCAGCAAAATCTTCAGCAGAATTTAAATAATCTCAGCGGACTTTTGCAAAAGCTTTAACTCCGCTTCAATCTTACGCCAAATTTCTGTGCCAAAAAACGCATGTGTTTATCGGTGGAAAATAAAACCAGGCCGTTTTGCCGGGCGTTCTGTGCGATGACTAT
>BGZN01000215.1 GCA_003864455.1 Candidatus Termititenax aidoneus
GTGTTCTACCGCATCAACGCTCAATCGCGTATTTTTGAAGATGTTTTTAACAAGCGGCAAATTCCTTACCGGCTGATCGGCGGCGTGCGTTTTTACGCGCGCAAAGAAGTCAAAGATATTCTGGCCTATCTGCGGCTGATCGTAAATCCGCAGGACAGCGTGTCTTTGCAACGCATTATCAATGTGCCGCCGCGCGGCATCGGCGACAGGACTATCACCAAATACGCGCAGCTAGCCGCGCAAACCGGCGCCAATTTGTTTGACACGCTCGGCGCGGAAACAGCGGAGTTAAACAAACGCGCCGTGCAATCTACATCAGCGTTCAAGAAATTAATTCAAGATTTGCAAAACCTTGATCTGCTGCTGCCGGAATTTATTGACGCCGTTATTCACAAATCCGGCTATCATGAACTGCTGGCCGCGTCCGCTGATGAAAGTGATTTTGAACGGCTGGAAAACGTTTTGGAATTAGTCAGCATTTCCCGTGAATACACGTCCGCCGGGGCCAGCGGCCGGCAGGCTCTGGCGGAATTTTTGGAACAGATCAGTTTAATGACCGACGCGGACAATGCCAAAACTGAAAGCGGCGACGCGGTAACCCTGATGACTATTCACAGCGCCAAAGGCCTGGAATTTCCGGTGGTGTTTTTGACCGGTCTGGAAGAGAAAGTCTTGCCGCATTTTCGTTCGCTGAACGAAACGGCGCAGTTGGAGGAAGAGCGGCGGCTTTGTTATGTGGCGATCACCCGCGCGCAGGAGCAATTATTTCTCTCCGCCGCGCGTATTCGTTCGCAGGCCGGCGAGACCAGTTACAATGAAATCTCGCGCTTCGTCGCGGAGATACCTGCCGAACTTTTGGATAAAAAAGAAACGGCCGCACGTCTTTTTGGCGGATACACAGACTACCTAAATGCTCCTGCGCCGCAAACTAAAATCCCGCCGCGCGCGAGCAGACCGGCAGCTACGCCAGCAAAAACTATTCCGCATTATACCGTTGGAGATACTGTCCTGCACGATACATTCGGCGAAGGGCGGGTCTTAAAAGTCTTTGGCAAAGGCGCGGAACAGGCCCTCGAAATACAATTCGCCCGCGCGCGCAAATCCCTCCTGGTCAAATACGCTAAAATGAATAA
>BGZN01000216.1 GCA_003864455.1 Candidatus Termititenax aidoneus
TAATCATGCCGGAATAAAGGTAAGAGAAAAACGTCCAGTTCTCCTTTTGGTTTTCCTTCTTCTCCGGGTCGAAAAGCTCTTTTACATAGTGCATGAACACGTCCGCGGCTTCGCTTTCCCGTTCTTCTCTGGTCTTGAGCAAGCTAAAAAATACGTTTGCCATCGACTTCCGGTATTTTAACCAGAGAAAATTCAGGGCTCTTTGGTCCCCGTTTTTTGCCCTGACAACAATCTCCAATTCAGTCAACTCCTTTTCCACTTAGCGTCCCCCTTATTACGTGTGCCATTTTTGGTTTCCACGCGCCTCCCGTTCTTTGTCTACGATTGCAAGTTTTAGTTTTGCTATCAAAAGACCGATTTTGGTCTTCTCCGCGTCCTGGAAAATAAGACCGTAGCGGTTCATTATCGAAATCTCTCTCGATGAAACCAGCAGCAGATTGTCCAGTGCAAAGTTTAATTTGTTTTTATCGGCGAAGAGAACAAAATGGTATTTGGGCATCTTGCCATGCTCCCTTTCCCAGATTATTAAATGCTTGTGTCTCCATATATTCGGATAAGCGATTTTTACTTTAGTATATCCATCACTATCTATTCTTTCATGCCCAATGGGGCAGTTTCTTGCAAAAATTTTATGTTTAGACAAGTCAGAATACACGCATAGCCTTATAACGGTTAATTTACTTTTTGTTGCTCCGAAGCGCTCATTAAAGAGCTTTGTCAATTCGGCGTAAGTGTGCTCGGCAAAGTTCTCTTTGAGAAACTGTATTTCCTCTGAACTGTAACAGCGGTACAGGTTGCGTCGTCCGTTGTGTAACCCCAGGTATTTAATTTTACGTATAATTTTATTAAAAGCAAAGTCAAGACCGAAGTGCTCGTTAAATAACCTGTGAAGATCCGAGTAGCTTCTGCCTTGTATGTTTCTTTTGAGAAACTGGATTTGCTCCGGCGTGTAGATGTGGGGGCGGCTCATGCGCTATTTCCCCACCAATTTAAGCGGTTTCGGCTCGGCCAGAATGGATCTGCTTAGTTTCCGCACGGCCGCGTCCGCCAATTTGTTCTTGATTATATTTTCCGCAGTTTCGTTTATTGTCCGCGCCTTGGCAAGCTCTATCATAACGTTTGGG
>BGZN01000217.1 GCA_003864455.1 Candidatus Termititenax aidoneus
AAGAATAGCGTTCTTGTTTTTGGCATTTTTTTGCAAATCTTCAATTTTTCCAGTTGCTTCAAGCAACCGCTTTCTGGCTTTTTCTTGCACTCTAGTAATGGGCTGCCTCCCCGCACCGCCAACGCTATGACCATCCAGCGCGGCCGCGTTAATCATGACATTATTGGTCTGCTGCAAAGTGCCTCTGTTAGTGGCCTGCAACAAAGTTTCTTCACCATCGGCGAGTGTGCGAAGCAAAGCGTCCACTAATTCTGCTAACTGAATCTGGCGTTTGGTCTCAGCCGTGCTGAAAAAAGTAATTTCCGCCGTCTCTTGAGTGCCGCCAAAAACATTGCCTTTTTCTCTCAAGGTGTCGGCAAATTGGTCTATCAGCTTTTTTTTCATCTTTGTATAACGGTCAGTCAGCACGGCGTTATATATATCTTGGCTGTCTTTCTGTCTTCCATCAGGCAGACTCCTTCTCATCTTTTCCATTTCCTGCGCTATTTTATTTATATTAAAACGGAAATCATCGCTGTCCAGAATCTCACTGGCCAGGCGGTTTAGTTCCGCCACTTGTTGCAACAGAGCCTTGTGTTGGGGATTGTCGGCGATGCCAGAATCAAGATAATTGTATTTACTAAATAAGGCCAGCCATTTTGTACGATCCTGCGCGGTGGCTTTTTTATCCTTGTACAACGCCATAAAGGCTCTTTGATTAGTCCTAAACTTCAAATAACCCTTCTTTTTACCATCAAGACCTTCTTTCTCCTCATAAGAGATGTCTTTATAGATGTTTTTACGGATGCCTTTTTTATCCTCCCGGATTGAGTCAACTAAGTCTTGAGAGAAAGTAATCTCTTCTGTCACCTCTTTATCCACCCACTGTGTGGCATCTATCTGTATCACCCGGATATTATTGTCATGGTTCTTAATCTGCTCATTTTTACAATTCAGCATCTGAATATATTCTTCAATAACCCAACGCCAAGCCGTACGCTGGCCGTTAGTGTTATCTTTATCTATCATTTTATCTATCAATTCGTCAGCCAATTTATATGAACCAAAATCCTCCTCCCACTGTGCCTTTTGTATGGCTAGTACAAACTGGTCTTTATTACCGTCAAGTGTTTTACGGAAAG
>BGZN01000218.1 GCA_003864455.1 Candidatus Termititenax aidoneus
AAAAATAAGATAACATACCGAAAGTAAATAATTCGATAATTACCCAAATTGGAAAAGCGCCATTATATTTTTTATTATGATGCTGTACAAATAAAACCTTTTTATTATCATTGATTACTGTATTAATGCGTTCTATAAATTTATCATGGTGATGTCGGGTATTAAAGTTATTCGCGTCTTTATAGCCTAATGCTCCGTATTTATTGGCGTGAAAATAGGCTAGTCTGGCGCGCAAAGTTATTTCTACTTCTTCAATAGCCGAAAAAAGTATAGCTCGCAGCTTGCGGTCAAATTCATATATTCGATAAATTGTATTAAAATTAGTATTCGGTAAATATTTATCACTGGCGGTTTTGTATGGCAAAAAATAAGCAGAGAGACGATAATAATTGATATTTGCCAGAACTTCCTTACAAAATTCGACATCAGGAATTATACAGCCGCGCGAGCGTAATTTTTCTATTTGTTGAGTATAGGTATTAGGCTGTTTCATGGGTCATAAAAGTCTCCCCTGGGACACATTATTAAGCTGTTAGACTCAACCAGAGGTGCGGGGAGTCCTGTTAATATTATTATACCATAAATTAGCTGTTTTAGACATCGTTTTTTCTAATACTGCTGCAAAATTTTTTGGGCGGCGGCGCTCAACTGCTGAAATAAATCGCCTTTGATTTTCGGCGCGATCAGCGGCGCGTCCTCAGCAGGCTTTTGTTTTTCGGCAAAATTAAAAAAAAGCAAGTAGGGCGGCACTTGCAAAGCATTGGCGATTTTTTCCAGCATCTCCACCGAAGGAAATTTATTGCCGCGTTCTATTTCATTTATATAGTTGGTGGCGGTGTTGCAGCGTTCGGCTAAACGCATTTGCGACAAACCGGCGGCGCGGCGTATTTCCCGCAGATTTTGCGTAAAGATTTGGCGCAGGGTCATAAATACATGCTAATAGCTTGAAGCCGCGCTTGACAAACACCATTTTGGTGGTATATTATAAGTAATATGTTATCTATTAGCTTGTTATAATAAATAAAAGGGGGTATGTATATGGCGCGTTACAAATATAACCTGCCGGACAATGTGACGGCGGCCGGTGAAACACCGACAACAGACGCGGTTCTAGCCGTA
>BGZN01000219.1 GCA_003864455.1 Candidatus Termititenax aidoneus
CCATCGAGGTGGCGCGGATTGCCGGGCTGATTGCCCAGGAACTGGGGGTCAACCATCGTCTGGCTCTACGCGCCGGACTCTTGCACGACATCGGCAAGGCGATTGATTTTGAGAACGAAGGCACGCACCGGGGTCTGCGACTATTGAACAGAGAATCGAGGAGTTTCAAAAGAACTGCACGGAAAAATATCTGCCAACCATGGGACAGATAAAAAAAGATTTTGGCTGGGATTTGCCTGAAAACGAGCGGAATGAAAACGACTATCAGGTTGCTTATTCGGCGGATTGGTATGAGTACACCCTGACCCTGCCGCTTCAAGACACGATATTTCTCAATTTGCGCGGCGACGAACAAAAAATACGCGCCCTAGACGTTTGGGAGAAAAAAATACGGGATTTTATTCAAAGCCACTTATAGAACATCTACAGACCTTGGTTTTTAACTTTCATACACATCTTTTCTGTTGCCGATTTTTACAATTTTTACCACATTTTTCTCTATGCGATAAATGACCCGCCAATCACCGACTCGCAAACGCCGATGTCCCAGCAGTGAGTAACGCAGAGGCTTACCTAAACCAACCGGATCAACTGCCAGACGCTCTTCTATAGCTTTTTTTATTTGTAGTTTTTGTTTCGGCAAAGCGGGAATATCTTCATGCACCACACTGTCGGCATACTGCAGGGTATAGGTCATAATCAGCGCCATGCATCCTTATGCGCGTGCCATTTTTTATTTTTACGTTCTGTTTCTGCGGCAAGCTTAGAATAATAAATATCCTCATCGCGCTCCAGAGCAGCCTGAATTAGACACCAAGCAACTTTGGACAAAGAGGTCTGCTCTCTTCGCGCTTTACTGTTTAAGAGAACGGCAAACTCCAGTGGAACTGTAATATTTATTCTGGGATTAGTTGTAACCATTTTCACTCCTTCAATCTAGTGATACACTAGTGTATCACTATTGCTCGCAGAAGTAAAGAGTAAGACCTCTCGCCGCTTAAACAGTAAAATCTTCGGACTTAAAATCCGCGTAGTATCTGCCGGAAACGGCGGTGAATTTGAGGACGCAATAATCGGGGTCAGCCACACCTTTGGCATAATACATAGTATCGCCGT
>BGZN01000220.1 GCA_003864455.1 Candidatus Termititenax aidoneus
GCGCGTCTTGAAAACCGGCGGCCGCGCCGTCATCGAGATCGCCAACAAAAAAAATATTTTAGAGATTTTGCGCTGGTGTTTTGGCCGGTCTAAAATGCGGCCGTTCGCTCTGCCGCCCTCCAGACGCGGCGTCCAGGATTTTTATAATTTTCATCCGCGTTATGCGGAAAAAATTTTTAAGCAGAATAATCTGCGGATCAAAAAAACTCTCGGCGCGTCCAATTTTCGCCTGCCGCTTTTGAAAAAGGTTTTTGGCACGCCGCTGCTGTGTTTCAAGGAGCGCCTCGTGCAGGGGTTCTCCGGCTGGCTGAAATTAAGTCCGTCAGTGTATTATTTGTTGGAGAAAACAGCTTGAGCCGAAGACCGACGAACTACAGACGCAGTAAACGGTAAAAGAGGTTAGTTATGTTTTATCCAAAATTGATTGCCAGCTCAGCTCTGGCGGCAAGCTTGCCGGCCCAAATCTCCACGCTGGACGGATTTGTCCACGCGGAAAAAATATTTCAAGAACTCAAACTTGCCAGCGAAAACACTGGCAAAACGGCCAACTGCACTGGCTGCGTTTACCGGGAGGTAAAGCGATTGATCATGGACAAACCCTATGAGTACCGGCACGCTGGGTCTGACCAGCCCACCTATCGCCTGATGCTACCCGAAAACATTGAGGCGGAAGTAAGAGAAATCATCAGAGTTTTCCGAAGCGCAACTGTTTACGTCGATGCCAAAAAATTCGCGATCAAGTATCAGTCGGGGCCCTTGACGCTAGAACTGGGCGGCAACGGAGGCCTTATCGAGTATTCGTTTCCTGCTGAACCAGACAAGCCAGCACGCTACAAAGCCGGACATGTCCTGTGGTCATTAATGGCCGAGAACATGCGCTTGAAACTGCGGGATCGGGAGATAAATATTAATGCAGCAGAGAGCGCTAAATGCTATGTGAGCGCCTACTATGTAGATCCGTCCAAAGAAGCCTGGCATGTTTACATAGAAGGGGAAACGGAAGACGATAACCCTTTTGTTTTGAGAGAAAAGGCCAGGATTTCTGAGCTGCATATTCGAGACGGTCGCGTGCGTGCTATGAAGTTGGCAGAAGACCTCAAA
>BGZN01000221.1 GCA_003864455.1 Candidatus Termititenax aidoneus
ACGGTTTTGGGATCGATTTTGCGTCCGTTGGACTTCATAGTATTGGCGATCTTGGTAGCGGAGAGCGGACTGCCGATATTGTGAAACACAAATTTCACAATGCTTTCCAGCATCATGACGTCGCTGATTTTTTGCCGCGCCACAATGTCTTTGAGCAAAACTGAATCATACAGCGCGCGCAAGTAGGCGGTAATGTCTTTTTGGTGTCCAGCCAATTGCAGGGTATACGGAAAAGAACTCTCCTGCAAATAAGCCAGATAACGCGTGTTCGTCGACAAATTATCAGCCGAAAGTTTGGACTTGCCAGCGCAGTATTCCGCGAAAGACAGCGGCAGCATTTTTAATTCGACATAACGGCCGGAAAGCAGCGTGGCCAGCTCACCGGACATGAACCAGGCATTGGAGCCGGTGATATATAAATCCACATTTTTGCGGATAAACAAACTGTCTACGGCTTTTTCAAATTGCGCGACATGCTGGATTTCGTCTAAAAAAACATAATTCATTTTGTTGGGCAGAAGCCGTTTTTTAATCGCGGTGTATAGTTTTTGATAGGTTTGGAGATTTTCGTATTCCGCGTCTTCGAAATTATAAGCCACAATTTGTTTCGGACTTACACCGTGAGTTTGCAGATAGGCGCGGTAAATTTCCAGCAGAGTGGACTTGCCGCAGCGCCGCACGCCAGAAACAACTTTAATGATTTGTTTGCCTTTGGCGCGGATTAAAAAATCCAAGTATTCTTTTCTGGCGATTGTTTCCATTTATTGGATTATAGTCCTTAAACTTTACTTTGTCAATAAGTTTAAGGATTTTATTCCTTAAAGATTAAAATAGATTAATTTCGCTTATTTTGGTCAATTTCGGCGGCGCAAAAATATTTTTGCCCAACAGCAGTTTTTCCGCGCCGCCTTTTGCATTTTTTACCTTTTGGAGTTAGTATCACTCCCGATGCGCCGATCGGAAAGACAGCTGCTCAACTGGGTTTTTGAATCCGCTGTGGTGATCGGTCTGGCGGCGCTGGGCGGCCAGTGGCTCGATAAGCGTTTGGCCACCGGCGCAAATTGCGTGTCTTTGCTGCTGCTTTTGGCTTTTGCTCTGG
>BGZN01000222.1 GCA_003864455.1 Candidatus Termititenax aidoneus
ATGACCATACCTTCCTGCAAAACCAGCCCCTCACCGGCCCTGCCGTAATGCGGTACAGACGGCGGTTCGTGCATGCGCGTGCCGACGCCGTGGCCGACATATTCGCGCACGACCGAAAAACCCAGCGGCTCGACATGCGACTGTATCGCGTGGCCGATATCGCCGATAGTCGCGCCCGGCCGGATAATCTTGATCGCTTTGTCCAGAGCCTCGCGCGTAGCGCCGCACAATTTTTTGGCCTGCGGTGAAACATTGCCGACCATGTACGTATAGCAGCTGTCGCCGATGTATCCGTCCAGCGTTACGCCAATATCTACGCTGACAATATCGCCGTCTTGAATAATTTTTTGTTTCGAAGGAATGCCGTGCACGACCTCCTCATTGATCGACACGCACAGCGCCCAGTGATAACGCGGCTCGGCTTTGAAAGTCGGGAATAGGCCGTGTTTGTCGCAAAACGCACAGGCAAAATTTTCCAGATCCATAGTGCTCAAACCGGCTTGAATATACTGGCCAAGTTCCCGAAAAAACAGAGCGTTATATTTGCCGGCTTCGGCCATTTTCATTATTTCGTATTCGGATTTGAGGATTACTTGACCTTCTGCCACAAACTTGCCCCCTGTTGTTTCGCCCAGTCCGCCGCCGCCAGAATATCGTCCAGCGCCGGATTATTTATTGTAACATGCTTTTGCATAATGTCTTCCAGCAGGCGCGGAATTTCCGTAAATTTAAGTTTGTCCTGGCAAAAAAGCTCCACCGCAATTTCATTGGCCGCGTTGAAAACCGCCGGCATAGTGCCGCCGATCCGTCCTGCCTCGTAAGCCAGAGCCAGTCCGCGGAAATTTTGCAGATCCGGCGCCTGAAAAGTCAGATTTTTTATTTCTAGCAAATCCAGTTTTGGCACGGCGCCGGCCACGCGCTGCGGATAGGCCAGCGCGTATTGTATCGGCAAACGCATGTCCGGCAAACCCAGCTGTGCCAGTACCGAACCGTCGCGGTAATCCACCAGAGAGTGCACGATAGACTGCGGATGGAGCAAAACCTCAATTTGCGCGTAAGGCACGCCAAACAGCCAATGCGCTTCGATAACTTCCAGACC
>BGZN01000223.1 GCA_003864455.1 Candidatus Termititenax aidoneus
TCAGCCCCCGGACAGTCCTGCCTGAGTATCTCCCACGGTGTCTGGTTGTCTTTGTTCCTGTTCTTGCGCAGATAGTTAAAATCCAGCATATAGGTGTACTCTTTGCGCCGCATATCCTCTAAGTCCTCATGCTGCTCTATGCTGTAAAACTCATCCTCCACCAGCCTGTGGAACGTCTCCACGTCCGAGTTAAAGGTCGGCGCGGCCGGCGGTATATGCTTGAGTTGCATGCCCCAGTGGTCCGTTACCATCCGCGCAAATCCTGTCTTGCCACTGTGTCTTTGCCCCCCGGCGTTGAACTCCATGCCGTTGTCCGTCTGTATCGTTATCTTGCTCAACTCGAATCCCTGCGCTTTCAAGTGTTCCCCTAACAAATATATAAATGTCGCCGTATTCGTCTGATTGTTCCGTTTCATTAACCCAACAAAGGCCGCCCCTGTCTTTACATCCCTGGCCGTTACCTCATACCGCGGATAACTTTCCCTGTGCCTTAAATACTGCGGCCAGTAATTGCCTATGTCGGTCAGTACTTTTACGTCCACCTGTATCTTCTCAAAGGCTTTGTAGAGTCTCTTAACGCTCCATAGATGCTTCCTTTTCTTTACCCTCGTTTTTCTTTCCCTCTTTAACCCGTGCTCCCGGATTATCCGTTTTAGACAGCTTTTACCGTATTCCTTTATGGCAAAACGTTCTATAAGCTTCTCGGCGCCATACCGGTTCCTGGTTGTCCGGCGCAGGGCAAGCACCTTTTCCTCGAAGTCTGCCGGGCATCGGTTGGGCATTTTATGCGGCCTCCTGCTCAATTCCTGCAGCCCGGATGCGCCTTGTTGCTCATAGCGTCTCCGCCATTTCCGCACGGTCTTGACCGTGCATTTGAACAGTCTGGCCGCTGGTTTTATCCCCAGCTTGTAGCTGCTGTGCGCCAGCCCCAGCCTGTATGTATATTTACCTGTCCCTGACATCAGTCCCATAATGTTGTTATACTTCTGCATAAGGGAGAACTCCTTGCGGTTGTGGTTAACTTTAAGGATTCTCCCCCAGGCTCAGCCTTCGATGCAATCTCTCCACCGCTTTGAAGTATTCCTCCCCCATCCCTCT
>BGZN01000224.1 GCA_003864455.1 Candidatus Termititenax aidoneus
TTAAACTTAAAAATACAATATGCCACTCTGGAGGCACAGGCAGAAGTGGAAAAAGCTAACGCAGAGATAAAGAACGAAGAAGAACGGGCGACAAAGATAAAGGAAATCCGTGCTAATCTGGCGGCGAAGATTAAAGAAATAGGCAAAGAGCATGAGGACAGTTCATCTCAGCGCAATATTGCGGAGAAGGAGTTGGCTACTACACAGATGTATGAACGCGGGGAAATATCCAAAAGGGAATACGAGACAAAAATACGCGATATTGGAATGGCAAGCCTGGAAAGCCAGCGGGAAGCACTGTTGAAGGCGGGAGAAGACACGATAGAGATTGATAAAAAAATATCAGAAAAACGGATAGAAATAGCGGAAGAGGAAGCCGAGCAGCGGAAGGAAATATTCGAAGCTCTCTATAATGCAATGAATGAAATTGTATCTCTTTTCTTTGATGCTGAACTTGCAAAAATATCGCAGGAAATGGAAGACTTGCAGCATTACTACACAACCGATGCGGAAGAGGCACGGAAGAATGCTGACAAGAAATATATTACGGAAGAGGAAATGCAGCGCAGGCAACTTGAGCTGAAACGTAAGCAGGCGCAGGCAGAGAAGAACCAGTCGATGTTTAATGCAGGCATACAAATGGCGGAGGGTATTGTGAGGATAAAGACGTATTTACCTTTGTTTCGAGTTGTGATTTTGCAAAATCAGCTTCTAACTTCTCAACATCGGCTATATATTTCGCCTCGATTAACAGCCTTTCATTTTTCGACAGTTCAGCATTCGACAAATCCGCCTTCTTTTGAGCCTCAAGCCTTTTTAGCCGCCATGCAAACACACTTTCGTTAAATTCCTGCTCTCCCTGAAGCTGCGCGTCTATAAAAGCGACTTCATCCCGCAGTTGCTTTGTCCGGAAGTCGGCGTCTAATTTCTCAATATCCTTTTTGCTCTGCTCCGCCAACAACAGCCGCTGCTCTTTTGTTAAATCCGCATTATGCAGTTCATTTCTCAATCGCGTTGCCAGCACTGCTTTTTGCGCTTCCAGTTCGACCTCTGAACCCTTTTTTGCAATCAGAACACGGTAATCCGCCAA
>BGZN01000225.1 GCA_003864455.1 Candidatus Termititenax aidoneus
ACAGCGTAAGCCCGGATTAGTTTGGCGTCTATGGATTCGGCAGGGTTGGCCGCCAGTTCTTTTTTGACAGCGGACAGCAGCGCGTCAAGATTGTGTTTGGCGGCCAATATCTCCGCGTCAGACGCCAAACCTTTTTCCAGCGCAAAGACCTGCCCGCTAATGTTGTCCTGCCCGGCACCGGTCCACTGAGCCTGAATAGGCGTCTGTCTGGCAGTCCGCGGCGCTGACAGACTGTTGGGCGGATATATCCATTTATTGGCCGGATCTGCCGCTGCTAAAATTGTCATAAGATTTCTACCATCGCTTATTTATTGCATTATATCGACACCGACATTTGACCGGCTAGGCTGAGGCAGTGTTTTGTTCTGCTACCAGTCCAGCTATTTTTCCGCTGTATGCAGTGGAGAGGGCGCTCTTTATTTCTAGCGGCGACTTGTTGGGGCTGGTTTCATGTTTGGGGTTTGTGCTGGCAATAGCTTTTTCTATTTTTTGAATAGCAGCCATTCTTTTATCATCTCCTATGTTCGCCAGTCCCTTTATGAGATTCTCTAGTAGTGGATTTCTATCGTCTGGCTTCATTCTATTGATTATTGCCATTGCCGCGTTTAGATTTGATTGAGACATATTTTGCAGATAATACTCAAGGAATGTGTCGGTATATTCTGGCTCGCGCAGGATATTAACAAATTGCTGGCCGGCCTCGGCGTCCTTGTTGGCGACTACGATGCTAGACGTGATTAGCGCTCCAGCTCCCATTGATGCAGCGGCTACTGCTGCTGAGGCCTCGCCGAGCCATGCCGGCCGAATGGCAACACCAGCGGCGGTAAGCCATAAAGTAAAAGCGGCGGCTGTGCCAGCCAGAAGAGCGGAGACAATAATACCGGTTTGTTGTCCTTTTGAAGGCGGTCGCTAAAGGCAGTTAGGATTTGTTTAAACTCCAACTCGGTGTCGCTACCGGGGAGTTTATATACTATAGTATTTCTACCGTCAATAGTTCCTTTCTCAGCCGTGCGCGCGGCCTCATTCAAAAGAACAGCCAATTCTTTGGAACTCATATGTGCTAGAGCCTCTCCATTCACTTGT
>BGZN01000226.1 GCA_003864455.1 Candidatus Termititenax aidoneus
GCCACGCCGCCGACATTTGTGCTGACCGCTGGTTTGCCGCAGGCCATAGCCTCGATGAGCGTAACCGGCGTGCCTTCATTGCGCGATGTCAGCGCGGCAATGTCCAGATCGCTGTAGATTTTTTTGGCGTCATTTAAAAAACCGGCAAAAAACACTTTGCCGTCGAGATTCTTTAGTTTAGCGGAGATTGTCAACTGTTCGCGCAGCTCGCCGTCGCCGATGATGATAAACCGGATATGGTCATTTTGCCGGCAAACCTCTCGCGCGATTTCCAAGAAATATTCATGATTTTTGACGGCGGTCAACCGCCCGACTATGCCGACCAGAATGGTTCGCGGCGCTAATTTGTATTTGCGATGCCAATAGTTTTTTACGGACTGCAGTTTGTTTAACTCAAAGCCCAGGCGGATAACCGCAATCTTGTCCGGTCTGGCGACGCCGTAAGAAATAATTTCCGCTTTTTGTTTGGCCGAAATAGCGATAATTTTGGTAGTGAAACGCGCCAGAATTTTTTCCAGGAGAATAAAAGTCCGGGTCTTAAATTTGCCGAAATAGCTGTGAAAAACATGGCCGTGAAAAGTGTGATAGATTTTTTTTACGCCGGCCAATTTCGCGGCAAGGCGGCCAACCGCGCCGGCTTTGGCGGTGTGCGTATGTACGATGTCCGGTTTTTCGCGCTGGAGGATTTTATATAATTGCCAAAAAGTTTTTAGATCTTTACGCCAGTTTATTTCACGCCCCAGCTCCGGCAGAATAATAGTTTTTAGTTTTTTGGTCCGGGCTAAATATTCCATAGAACCTTCACCCGGGGCCAGCGAGCCGTAAATGAGCCGCGAGTCGTAACCGTAATTTTTATCGAGATAGTAGTTGAGATTGGTCACATGAATAGCCGGTCCGCCGATATTCAGACGGGAAATGATACGCAGGATTTTTGTGCCGGCCACTTCGATAGCCTCAATGGTCAGCCGTTTGATAAAACTCGATAGTTTTGGCCAGGCCTGCGTCAAAAGATACCAGCGGTTTGTAGCCGAGCAGTTTTTCCGCTTTGCGAATATCGGCCAGCGAGTGCTTTACATC
>BGZN01000227.1 GCA_003864455.1 Candidatus Termititenax aidoneus
ATGATCGCTGTTTTGCAGGCGCTGGGTTTTGCGACGGCCAGCGAGACCGCGCTGGGCGCGCAGGAAGTTTCGATCCGCGCCGCGCAAATCCTAAACGCGCAGAACGGCGGCCTGCATATTTCCAGCGCCTGTCCGGTGATCGTGGATTATGTACGGCTGTATAAGCCGGAGTTTACGTCCTGTATCATGCCGCTGGCCTCGCCGCTGCTGACCCACGCCAAACTACTGAAAAATCTTTACGGCACAGACAGCGCGGTGGTCTTCATCGGACCGTGCATCGGCAAGAAAAACGAAGCTGACCGCCAGAGCGATTTGCTGGCCGCCGCTTTGACTTTTGACGATCTCAAATACTGGATCAAAGAAGCGTACATCGACCCCGAAACTTTGCCGGACGACGGCCAAAAATTTACGCCGGAAAACGCTTATGAAGGCTCGCTGTATTCGCTCGACGGCGGCATGAACGAAACGCTGCGCCGCTGCGGAGTCAAAGACAATGTTCAGCTTATCAATATTTGTTCACTGGAATTATTCGGCGACGCGCTGAAAAATCTCGAAGCGCCAAAACTGGCCGCGCCGGTGTTTATCGAAGCTCTGGCCTGCGTGGGCGGCTGTATCGCCGGCCCCTGCGCCGCCGGCAAACGCTCCCGTCTACTAATGATTACGGATATTTTGCAGCACACCCAATATCGAAAAAATATTCCCGCTCAGCCGCGCGTCATCGAACCGCGCCAATATGCTCCGGCCAATATTGCGCCAAAGCAATATTCTCTGGAGGAAATGCAGGCCGCGCTGAAAAAGCTCGGTAAATACACACCGGAAGACGAGTTAAACTGTTCCGGCTGCGGCTACAATAGTTGCCGTGATCTGGCGCAGGCTTTGCTGGACGGCGCGGCAGAAGTTTCGATGTGCGCTTCTTATATGCGCAAGACCGCCACCCGCAAAGCCGCCGCCATGCTCAAATCCATGCCGTCCGCGCTGATCATGCTGGACAAAGACCTCAAAGTGCTGGAAGTGAACGAAGCTTTTAATAAGATGTTCAGAGAAAATGAA
>BGZN01000228.1 GCA_003864455.1 Candidatus Termititenax aidoneus
TTGTTTTATTTCATTGAATTTTTCCATCAAGATAGACTGTTCTTGCTCGGTCAAAGCGGTGGCTAACGGCGAGGAACTGTAACCGGACTGCGAGGTCATTTCGGTATGCACGGCATTGCGCGACTGCGCTTTGGCCGCGTGCAGACTGCCGATCATGCGATTTATGGTTTGCAAACGGCTGAGCTCTCTTTCTAGAACAATGAATTTTTCATCATTGTCATAGATCAAGCCGTCGGCGCCTCTTTTGAACTTCACTTTGGACGCTTCCTCGAGCAGACTGTACTGTGTCTGCATATTGGCTGCGATTGCTTTAACCGAGCCGCTGTCGCTGAAATTATTTAAAACATCTGTGTAGGTTTGCGTGCGAGAAGACGCGACATCCTTAGCGCTGCCCTGCGTCTGCGCCAGATTTTTACCAGCAGCTTCGGCTTTGGGCTTGGAAACTTTATCCCATTTTTCCTGCGCGGCTTCCGCTTTGTTTTGGTCTTGCTCCAGCGTGATCGCGCCAGAAATAAGCGCCGCCAAATTGCCGAGAATAGTATTGAGAAAAAAACCGGACAGAGCCATACCCGCGCCGATACAAAATAGCACGCCGGCCGCAGCAAGGGGAGCTGCTGTTCCCAAAGACGCTGCGGTCATTGCAGTACCGGTAGCGACAGCAATACCGGTGGCAATTGCCACGGGAATAGCAGCGGCAATTGTAGCCGCGGCTATAGCCGCCGGTATTTGCAAAGCCATTAAATCTTTTTTATTTCCGGAACTTCTGCCTGTAAGTTCATAAGCGGCTTTTGCCGCTAACGGTATAGCCACCGCCATGCCTATGCCTAAAAGTATAACCCCCGGTATTGCCCATCCTGCCCAAACGCTGGACGCCATCATTGCTTTGCCTGTAGTCTGCATGCCGCCAAAAACGCCTATCCCTGCTACGCCGGCCGCCGCAAAAGCCACGGAAGATACCGCGGCTATCATTGATAAAACTCTGTTTCGGTCTTTTTGGCTCTCGTCTATTTCCTTGCTGATCACGGATTCCAT
>BGZN01000229.1 GCA_003864455.1 Candidatus Termititenax aidoneus
GCCGGCATAGCCGGCGCGACGCTGCCAATCATAATGGGCGCTTTGGGCACAACATCTCAAACTGCCAGAGGCACGCTGCTTGGCCTTGTTGTTCCTGGCGCGGGGGCTCTACTGGGCATTGCTCTTATGGCCGGAGGCGCTATGATTGGAGCTGCTCTGGCGGGTTCTGAAACATATAAAGCCACTAAAGACCTTGGCCTGGCCGCTCAGCTAACAGCGACCGTTACCGCCGGCGCTGCCGCCGCCATTACGGGTATGCTGATTGGCGCGGCTGCGGTCGCTGCAGTGGCTACTCCTCTATTAGCAGCGGTCGTTACCGCTGGTGTTGGCGCGGCAGTTGCAGGGGCTGGTACTGCCGCTGGCATTATGCTGGGAGCAACAGTTGTAAATATTATTCTCGGCAAACTGCCGGCGATGGTCTCCGGCACTATCACTATGCAGCAGGATCAGAATAGAGCGGAGACAGCGCAGGAAAAATGGCGGGAAATTTCCCAGCCCAAAGCTGAGGCGGCGGCCAGCAATGCGCGTCAGGGCCAAAGTTCTGCCAAAGAGGTAAGCGACACAGGCATAGGCATATACAACAAGGTCAAAAACAATGCGGCGTCCGGTTCGGCGGTCGGCGCGATGGCCTCTAATATGGTCACACAGTACAGTCTGCTCAAAGAATCCGCCGGAGTGAGTTTTCGCAAAGGTCCGGACGGCTTGATCTATGACAACGACGAAAAATTTATTGTGCTGGAACGTGATCTAGGTCGTCTGCAAAATATCAATCGTCTGATAACCAGCCTGCACGCGGCCAAAGCGCAGGCGCGCAACGCCGTGCATACTGAGATGACCTCGCAGTCCGGCTACACTACTTCCCAGCTAGCCAGCAGCCTGACCGAGCAGGAGCAGTCCATCATCATGGAAAAATTCAATGAGCTGAAAACTCTCCGCCAGGAATATCTTTCGGCCTACAATGCCGGACTGCAGGCGGCCGCCAACGCGCAAAAACTCACCACCTTGGTTAAATATGAAGCGACCGCGATGGT
>BGZN01000230.1 GCA_003864455.1 Candidatus Termititenax aidoneus
CAGCGCTGCACACTATATGGCAAGCGCTATGACAATCGTTTTCACAGGCGGCATTGCCACAAACGCCGGTACATTCTCCGCGGCAGCCACTCACACAGGAATCACTGCTGCAGCCGTTGTTGCAGCCGGTATAACAGCCGTCTTTGCAAGTATCATTCTGACAGCCTGTTCCGCAGCCGCTGGCACAGCCATTTTCACAAGCAGTAGCGGAACAGCCTCCGCCGCAGCCGCTGGCACAGCCACTTCTACATGCTTCAGCAGAACAACCATTGTTGCAGCCGCCATAGCAGCCATTTTCGCAAACCGCATCAGAACAACCATTCTTACAACTGCCGGTGCAGCCATTTGTGCAACTTGAGCAACCATTGTTACAGCCACTAGTACAACCATTCGCACAGGCAGCATCTGAACAACCTGTTCTGCAGCCACCGTAGCAGCCATTTTTACAATTAACAGTAGAACAACCAGTGCTACAGTTCCCTCCGCAGCCGACACTACAGCCGCCGCAGGCTATTGCACAGCTCTGACTACAACCGCCATCGCATTTTGCGCTACAATTGGAACAAGTTGCAGTGCACGTTGCTCCACATTCACCAAAACATGCATTACCACAGTTCCTTCCACAGACAGCAGTACAGAACGTAGCACAGCCACTACACGTAGCAATACCAAGCGACATTACAAATCCACAACCACTACCTCCACAAAGAGCATGGCAGCCACGATTACAGTCCAAACCACAAGCTGTACAGTCACTAACAGTTGTTGTTGTAGCAGTTGTTGTTGTACAAGTATTTTTACAATCCTTAGAACAACCACCACCGCAATCTTTTTTACAGTCCTCAGAACAACCGCCCGTACAAACATCTCCACAATTGTTGTCACAGCCGCTGCCGCAGGTAGCAGTGCAATTGCCGCCGCAGCCGCCGGCACAACCGCCGCCGCAGGCGCCGGTACAAGTACTGGCGCCGCAGCCACCGGCGCAAGCATTGCCGCAATTGCCCGTACAATCGCTGCCGCAGCCGC
>BGZN01000231.1 GCA_003864455.1 Candidatus Termititenax aidoneus
TTTAACATTTTTATTTTTTGTCAAGCAAAATTATTTCGCGCGCGGCCGCGTTTTGATTGACTTCTCAAAAAGCGTTTGCGTATAATGCCTTAACAGTTTTCAACAACGGGGAGGTGAATTTCAAATGAATAAACAAGAATTAATCGACGTGATCGCTAAAGCCGCTGATTTGCCAAAAACCAAGGCCAAAGATGCGCTCGATGCTTTGCTGGACGCGATCAAGAAATCGGTCAAGGCCGGCAAGCCTGTGCAATTGGTTGGGTTCGGCACCTGGAAAAGAGCCGCACGCAAAGCCCGCACCGGACGCAATCCGCAAACCGGTAAAGAAATCAAGATTGCCGCGCGCAAGATTGTGCGTTTCGTCGTCGGCAAAGAGTTTAAGGACTTGGTCAACAAGTAATTCTCTTTTAGCGCCTCGCCCCATTCGGGGCGGGGCTTTTTTATTATGCCTAAAATTGAGCGCTTAGATGCGCAGGATTTGTTTTCCGGGCAAAATACTGATCATGCCTTTCATTTCCATTTGCAGCAAAGTCTTGCTCAAAAAAGCCAAATCGAAAATTTCCAGCAAGGTGTCCAGAGCAAGCGTGCCGTCCGCCGGCAGGCGCTCGTAAATTTTAGTTTCGTCGGCGGTCAAAGCATAGGCCGGTTTGGGGAAATTGAGCGGCAATTGCTCGCCGCAAATTTCCCGCCGTAATATTTCCAGATCGTAAATCGGCTTAGCGCCCTGTGCGATCAGCCAATTCGTTCCGGCGGCGAGCGGATTGCCGAGCTGACCGGGCAGCGCGTAAACTTCGCGGTTTTGTTCCAGAGCGATCTTGCCGGAAATCAACGCGCCGCTGGTGAGCTGTCCCTCGATGACTATAGTTGCGCGGCTCAAGCCGGTGATTATTCTATTGCGCCGCGGAAAACTCCACTTGGCGTAGGGCGCGTCCGGCGGATATTCGGACAACACGGCGTTACGCATGTCAACCGCGCTTACAGCAGGCTGCTGGAAATACTCGACGAACTGCAGGAAATACA
>BGZN01000232.1 GCA_003864455.1 Candidatus Termititenax aidoneus
GTGATCGTTGAGCTTGTGCAAAATAATCGAGCCGATCTCGTTTTTAAGTAATTCTGCTAAACGTTCCGCTCTAGACATTTAAGCCCTGGCTTTTTCCCGGCGCTCATAAGCGACCACGATGTCGCCTTCTTGAAAGTCCGTAAATTTATTCAGCGTGAATCCACATTCGTAATTGAGCGCCGCTTCTTTGACATCGTCTTTTTCGTGCCGCAGGCTGGCAAAAGTTGTTTCCGCGATCTGTTTTTTGTTGCGGAGAACCAGCACCTTGTCGGCGTTTTTGCGAATACTGCCGGCGAAAACAAAAGCGCCGGCAATCGTACCCGCTTTGGAAAATTTATAAATTTTGCGGATTTCTGCCCGCCCCAGCTCGATTTCCTCGTACTCCGGTCCGAGCAGGCCGTTCAGCGCCAATTCGAGGTCTTCCAGCAATTTGTAAATAATATTGTAATGGCGGATCTCCACTTCTTCGTTTTTGGCCAAAATTTCCGCCGAGCTGTCCGCGCCGACCGTAAAAGCCAGGATCACCGCTTCCGAAGCTTTGGCCAGCATAACGTCGGACTCGTTGATATTGCCGGTGCCGGAATGAATAATATTGATGCTGACTTTTTCGTGTTTGATCTTGGCAATCGACGCGCTGATCGCCTCGAGCGAACCCTGCACATCGCCTTTGAGCAAAATATTGAGCGTTTTCTTGTCGCCAGTGTTCAGCGCCTTGCTCAAAGATGACAAAGTCATCGCGCGTTTGCTGGCCAGCAGTTGGTCTTTTTGTTCGGCCTGCCGTTTCTCGGCGAGCACGCGGGCTTCGCGCTCCGAAGCGTATACTTGGAAAAGTTCACCAGCGCGCGGCACTGCGGTAATGCCGATAATCTCCACTGGCCGCGCCGGATCAGCCGTCGCGACTTCCTGGCCGAGATCGTCAAACATCGCGCGGACCCGGCCGTAAGTCGTGCCGATGACATAAGGATCGCCTTTGCGCAGCGTGCCGCTTTTGACCAGCACGGTGGCCACCGGCCCGCGTTG
>BGZN01000233.1 GCA_003864455.1 Candidatus Termititenax aidoneus
TGCCGAGGAAATATTTAACAGCACGTGGGTACGCAACGATAACGATAATCACAAGTTTGTTTTAACCAACACGCCAAACACCACTCCGCAAATATTCGATTGGACAGATGTGGGACAAGACACGGTGGCGCAATTTACCGATACGCTGGCCGGCGTAATAAAAGGCGACAGTAGCGCATTTGGCAAAGTAAAGTCCAACACGGACGGCACAGGCTCGGTTAATGGCCTCTTGAATAACGGCGATGGCACAAAGGCGCTGATGAACAATGGAAGTTATGGGGACTTGCCCAAGTATGAGAGCTGGATTATGTACCCGCAAACTTCGAGCGGACTATCCGCCGGAAGCTCAATAATGGCATTTTCCCTCGGTGCGCTTGCTGACCTGCTGCCCGCGGCCGCTAATCAATCTAATATTTTGCAATTGGAATCTATTGCAGTTTCGGATAGCACAAACGATCCGCCACAAAAACACTGGTGGGCGACGGTGCGGCTGTACAACACAGGGGCAGGCTCATCGCACACTCTGGCATCGTCTTCTGCCGGTGAGTGGCGTAGCGACGGCACGAACCTGTATTTTTATGAAACTATAAGCAACACCAATGTCTGTTGCGGGGCAGTAAAAGCAATCCTGTTTCGGCACAACAGCACCAAAACATACCTCACGCCAAGCAGAGTGCTGACGACTTATCCTAGCTCAACAGCAGATACTAATTTTAAAACAAACGCGCCGCTGCTGACTAATCAATCTTTGGACACGATTACGACGACGACTACGATACTGGCGTAAAAGCGAGGGGAAAAATGGACATCTCGGACATCATCAATTACATCGTGCAGATAATCACCGGACTGGTTATTACCGGCATGTTCGGCTGGACAGCGGCAAGACTTGACCATCTGATAAAGCGTTTGCTGCTGCTGGACGCAGGGGTAGTGGCCTTGCACCGCGCGGAGATACTGGACAGGTACAAAGAGGCTGCGGCCAGAGGAACTATATCGCTATCAGAATTTGACACGAT